>NZ_CP031611.1:912401-1216535 GCF_001687475.2 Campylobacter hepaticus | reverse complement strand
TATAGGTGGGGCTGCTATACAATGGCTAAGAGATGGACTTAGGCTTATAAGAACCTCAGCTGATATTAATACTTTAGCATCTACAGAAAAAGATAATGGTGGGGTATATTTTGTACCTGCTTTAGCTGGATTTGGAGCGCCTTATTGGGATCAGTATGCAAGAGGGGCTATTTTTGGTATAAGTAGGGCTACTACTGATGGGCATCTTGCTAGAGCTGTTTTAGAAGGAATAGCTTTTCAAGTTTATGATATAGTAAAAGAAATGGAAAAAGATTTAGGGTGTTCATGCACTGAAATTCGCGTAGATGGAGGTGCTAGTGCGAGTGATTATTTGATGCAAATTCAAGCTGATTTATTTGGTTTTGATATTAAAAGACCAAAAAGTGTTGAAACTACAGCACTAGGTGCAGGTTATTTAGCAGGTTTAGCTGTTGGGTATTTTAAGGATATAAAAACTATTAAAGAACAATATCAAATAGCTAAGATTTTTACTCCTAGTAAAAATAGTTTTGAAATAGAAACTATGTTTAAGTATTGACATAAAGCGGTTAAGAGAAGTTTAAACTGGATGGAGTAAGTCATGGGAATAATATTGGCTGAATTTATAGGCACAGCTTTACTCATACTTTTGGGAAATGGTGTGGTTGCAACTTGTTTGCTTAAAAATACTAAATGTGATTTTGGTGGATCGGCTCAGTGGCTTGTTATAACTACTGCTTGGTCTTTTGCTGTTTTTGTTGGAGTAACAGTAGCTGGACCTATAAGTGGGGCTCATTTAAATCCAGCGGTTACTTTAAGTTTAGTTATTACCCAAAAATTATCTTTAGCCTTAGTTCCTTCTTATTTACTTGGACAATTTTTAGGTGCTGGATTTGGAGCCTTGCTTGTATACATTTTTTATTATGATCATTTTAAAATCACTGAGGATGAGGGTTTAAAAAGGGCATGTTTTTGTACTGAACCTGCTATTAGAAATTATAAACTTAATTTTTTAGTGAATTTTTAGGCAGTTTTGTTTTGATTTTTGTTATTTTGTATATTACAGGGGCTAATATAGTTTTTCCAGATATAGAAGATGTTAAAATAGGTCTTGGTAGTATAGGGGCTTTACCTGTTGCTATTTTAGTGTGGGCTATAGGATTAAGTCTTGGATTTACTACTGGTTATGCTATAAATCCTTGTAGAGATTTATCTCCTCGTATAGTTTTAAGTATATTGCCTATGAAAGTAAAATGTGATTGGTCTTATGCTTGGATCCCTGTTTTAGGACCTATTTTTGGTTCTAGTGTAGCTTCTATTTTATATCTTTATTTATTAAAGGGCTATTTAGCCCTTTAATGCTTTATAGCTTCGCTTATATCTATACCGCTTTGTGCTTTAAAATCTTGTGCTTTAAAACCTTCTTTGTCTTTTTTAGCTCTTTTAGAATGATCAAGTTTTGAAATGATATAAATTAGTAAAAAACTTAAAGGCATTGAAAATAAAGCAGGATGATCATAAGGAAAAATTGCTTGATTAAAGCCAAAACTTTTAACCCATATACTAGGGCTTAAAATAACAAGGGAAAGAACAACGATAAGTCCTATAAGTCCACCCCAAAAAGCACCTTTTGTAGTAAGATTTTTCCAATAAATACAAAGTAAAAGTATAGGAAAATTTACACTTGCAGCAATAGCAAAAGCTAAGCCTACAGTAAAAGCAACAGCTGAAATAAAGCCTAAAAATATATCTCCACCTAAAACATCGGCTAAGGTTATAGCTATCATATTAGTAGATCCGTTAAAATTCCCATTACTTGTAAATTGAGTGTTTCCAAGTAAAAGTGCTATAGCTCCAAAACCTATAATAAAAGTAAGTATATAAAAATATCCTATAAATCCTGTTGCATAAAATACAGATTTTCTAGCTTCTTTAGCATCTTTTACAGTAAAAAATCGCATTAAAATATGTGGCAATCCTGCAGTTCCAAACATTAAAGCTAGTCCTAAAGAAAGAGCTGAAATAGTATCGGGTAAAAATGTTCCAGGTTTCATTATATTTTCACCTTTTGGATGATAAGATATGGCTAAATCAAAATAATATTTTAAATCAAATTTTGTAAGGTATAAGATCATAATAGTCATAAAACTTGCTCCTGATAAAAGTAAAATAGCCTTTATAATTTGCACCCAAGTGGTTGCATGCATTCCTCCAAAAGTTACATAACAAATCATTAAAATACCTACTAAAACAACTGCAAAAGTATAAGGTAAACCAAAAAGCAATTGTATAAGTTGTCCTGCTCCTACCATTTGAGCTATAAGGTAAAAAAATGATAACACTTAAAGCAGAAATAGCTGAAATAATACGTATAGGTTTAGCTTCTAAACGATAAGCAGTAATATCTGCAAAAGTAAATTTACCAAGATTTCTAAATTTTTCTGCAATTAAAAATAAAATAATAGGCCAACCTACTAAAAAACCTATAGAATAAATAAGTCCATCAAAGCCATTTGTGAAAACTAAAGCAGTGATCCCAAGAAAGCTAGCTGCACTCATATAATCCCCAGCTATAGCCATACCATTTTGTATACCTGTAATATTACCACCAGCTGTGTAAAAACCACTTTTAGATTTAGATTTTTTATTAGAATAATAAGTAATCAATAAAGTAGCTAAAACAAAGATTAAAAACATGCTTACTGCAGTTATATTTATAGGTTTTTGTTTAATATCTTCTAAATTAAATCTAGCACTAAAAGCTAAATTAAAAAATAAATTTATGAATATAAAAATTTTCATATTATTTCCTTATAATCGATTTTTCCGTTTTTTAATGCTTCAATTAAACCTTCATTTTTTAAGTTTTGAATGATGATTTCTTGTTCTTTATCTAAAAAATAATTTGCAATAAAAGTGTAAATTCCTGTAGATAAAATGCATAATAAAATCAAAGCTATACCTATTATAATACCAAGTGTTATACTACTAGGACCAAGTTTGTATCCTAAAATTTCTGGCATAAGACCTATACCTAAAATAAATATATAATAACAAATGATGATTATTAAAGATAGGTAAAAGCATATTTTGTTTCTAAAAGAAATAAAATTTTTAAACTTTAAAATAGAATTTTTTTTGTTTAGCGTTTAAATTCATATATACTCCTTAAATATTTATAAAAAATATAACAAAAAAATAATAATTTTTAAGATTTTAATTGAAAACAAAAAAGAATTTTTATTTTAAATATATAAAAAAGTAACATAGATTTAAAAATGTTACTAAAATTTACATTTTAAAGGGGTTTGAATTTTTATTACATTTTAACAAAAAATTATTTAGAATTAAAGCTTTACTAAATTTATTAAGGAAAAATTTTGACTTTACTTACAAATCCTATTATGATCAGTGTTGTTTTAATGACTTTACTTTGTTTATTTCGTTTTAATGTACTTTTAAGCCTTTTAATTTCAGCCCTTGTTGCTGGATTTTTTTCTCATCTTGGACTTGTAGATACTATGAATATACTCATAAATGGAATGAAAGAAAATCTAAAAACAGCTCTTAGTTATATACTTTTAGGAGCTATAGCAATAGCCATTTCAAAAACAAATTTAACAGCATATTTGATTAAATTAGTTAGTCATTTTATTTCACAAAAGAAATATTTATTGCTTTTATTTATTGCTTTAATTTCTTGTTTTTCTCAAAATTTGATTCCTATACATGTGGCTTTTATTCCTTTATTAATTCCCCCACTTTTAAGTCTTTTTAATAAATTAAAAATAGATCGTAGAGCAGTTGCTTGTGCTTTAACTTTTGGACTTACTACACCTTATATGGTTTTACCAGTGGGTTTTGGGCTTACTTTTCAAGATCTTTTAAAAGATAATTTAAACGCTAATGGTTTAAATGTAACTTTAAATGATGTTACAAGTATTATGTATTTAAGTGCTATTTGTATGTTAAGTGGGCTTTTTTTAGCTCTTTTTGTTTTTTATCGTAAACCAAGAACATATCAAGAAATAAAAGTATCTCAAACAAATTTAAAAGAACTTAAGATGACTTATAAGGAATGGGGTGTTTTAGCTGGACTTGTTTTAACTTTAGTTTTGCAAATTATTACTATGAATTTGCCTTTATCAGTACTTTTAGGCTTTATTTTGATGGTGCTTTTAAGAGGAGTTGAATTTTCTAAAGTTAATGAAGTGTTTGATGAAGGTCTTAAAATGATGGGTTTTATAGCCTTTGTTATACTTGTTGCTGCTGGGTATGCAGAAGTTTTAAAAGAAAGTGGTGCGGTAAAAGAACTTGTAAATTCATTGCTTCCTTGGATAGAACAAAATAAATTTTTATCTGTATTTTTAATGCTTTTAATAGGATTAATTATTACTATGGGTATAGGGACTTCTTTTGGGACTATTCCTATTATAGCTGCACTTTTTTGTCCTATTTGTTTGGAATTAGGTTTTAGTACAGCGCTTATTATATTTATCTTAGGTGTAGGTGGGGCTTTAGGAGATGCAGGAAGTCCAGCTAGTGAAACAACTATGGGGACAAGCATAGGTTTAAATGCTGATAAACAACACGATCATATTAAAGATACTTGCATTCCTACTTTTATTTTTTATAATGGATCCTTGCTTATTTTAGGAAGTTTTATCGCTATGTTTTTATAATTTTTATATAATTTATATAAATCTATTAAAATATTTTTTAATTTATTTATTTTTAAGATAAAAATTACATTGATTTTAAAAAATATTGTATACTGTAATTTTTATAAAGTTAATAGGATTTAAAATCAATCCTATTTAAGGAGATTAAGATGAATTTAGAAAATAGTCAAAGTATAGGTTTATATAATCCAAACAATGAACATGATGCTTGCGGTATTGCTGCACTTGTTAATATACGTGGCATTGCTTCTTATAAGATTATTTGTGATGCTTTAGAAATTTTGATGAATCTTGAACACCGAGGGGGTGCAGGAGCTGAAGAAAATTCAGGTGATGGAGCAGGAATTTTAATCCAAATTCCACATGATTTTTTTATGACTCAAGAATTAGGTTTTAAACTTCCTAAAAAAGGTCATTATGCAATAGCCCAAATGTTTTTATCGCCCAATAAAGATGCAAAAGAACAAGCAAAAGCGATATTTTTACAAGGCTTAAAAGATAAAAAACTTGAATTTTTAGGTTTTAGAGAAGTGCCTTTTAATCCTAGCGATATAGGTGCGAGTGCTTTAAAAACCATGCCTTATTTTTTGCAAGCTTTTATAAAAAAACCAAATGAAATAAGCGTTGGATTAGAATTTGAAAGAGTGCTTTATAGTGCACGCCGTCTTATAGAAAAAAGAGCTTTAAATATACCAAAATTTTATTTTTCAAGTTTTTCTTCACGTACTATAGTTTATAAAGGAATGCTTCTTTCAACTCAATTGAGTGATTTTTATCTTGATTTTAAAGATGTTAATATGAAATCAGCTATTGCCTTAGTGCATTCTCGCTTTTCTACTAATACTTTTCCAAGTTGGGAAAGAGCCCATCCAAACCGTTATATGGTCCATAATGGAGAGATTAATACTATACGTGGAAATGTTGATAGTATAAGGGCTAGAGAAGGTTTGATGAAAAGTGAGTATTTTGAGAATTTAGAGGAAATTTTTCCTATTATAGCAAAGCCTAGTAGCGATTCTGCTATGTTTGATAATACTTTAGAATTTTTAGCTCTTAATGGTCGTACTTTAGAAGAGGCTTTTATGATGATGGTGCCTGAACCTTGGCATAAAAATGAAAATATGGAAAGTAAAAAACGTGCGTTTTATGAGTATCATTCTTTATTGATGGAGCCTTGGGATGGACCTGCAGCTATTATTTTTACTGATGGAGTAATTGTAGGAGCGAGTTTGGATAGAAATGGTTTTCGTCCTTCAAGATACTATCTTACAAAAGATGATGTGCTTATACTTTCAAGTGAAACAGGAGTTTTAAAATTAGATGAAAAAAATATCAAAGCCAAAAAACGTTTAGAACCTGGGAAACTTTTACTTGTTGATACTGCACGTTCTAGGCTTATAGCAGATCAAGAAATTAAAGAACATTATGCTAATGCTAAACCTTATAAGATGTGGCTTAAAAATTTAGTAGAACTTGAAAAAGAGCATACTCAAATTTATAAGCATGAATTTTTAAAAGAAGATGAGGTTTTAAAACTTCAAAAAGCTTTTGGATGGAATTATGATGAACTTCAAATGAGTGTAAAAGATATGGCTCAAAATGCTAAAGAGTCTATTGCAGCTATGGGAGTTGATACACCTTTGGCTATACTTTCTAAAACTTATCAACCTTTATATAATTATTTTAAGCAACTTTTTGCACAAGTAACTAATCCACCTCTTGATGCCATAAGGGAAGAAATTGTTACTTCTACAAGAATTTATTTAGGAAGTGAAGGGAATTTATTAAAGCCAAATGAAAATAATGCAAAGCGTGTAAAAATTGCTTTGCCTATAATAAGCAATGAAGAACTTTTTGAACTTAAAAATTTAAGTAAATTTAAAGTTAAAGAATTGTCTATACTTTATGATTATTCTCAAAATACTTTAGAAAAAGCTTTAGATGATCTTTGTATTAGAGTGGAAAAAGAGGTTAAAGAGGGTACTTCTATCATGATTTTAAGTGATAAAGGAGTAGATGAAAAAAATGCTTATATCCCTGCTTTACTTGCAGTTTCTGGAGTGCACAATCATTTAGTAAGAAAAAATTTAAGAACCCACACAAGTCTTATTATCCAAAGTGGTGAGCCTAGAGAAATTCATCATTTTGCTTGTCTTTTAGCTTATGGTGCAACAGTGATTAATCCTTATTTGGTTTATGAGAGTATACAAAAACTTATAATGAATAAAGAGCTTGATTTAGCTTATGAAAAAGCAGTGCAAAATTTTATCAAAGCTTCTTCAAAAGGTATAGTAAAAATTGCTTCAAAAATGGGAGTTTCTACCTTACAAAGTTATAATGGATCAGCACTTTTTGAATGTTTGGGTTTAAGTTCTAAGGTGATTGATAAATACTTTACTTCTACAATTTCACGTATTGAAGGTATAGATTTAGAGGATTTTGAAAAAGAACTTATCAATTTACATAAAAATGCTTTTAATGATACGCATAAAGTTTTAGATTCTAAAGGAATTCATGGTTTTAGAAGTGCAAAAGAAGAGCATTTAATTGATCCTTTAGTGATTTTTAATCTTCAAGAAGCTTGCCGCAATAAAGATTATAAAATGTTTAAGAAATATTCAGCTTTAATCGATGAAAAGCAAATAAATTTACGTTCTTTAATGGAATTTGATTTTAGCGAAGCCATAAGTATAGACAAAGTTGAAAGTGTTCAAAGTATAGTAAAACGTTTTAAAACAGGGGCTATGAGTTATGGATCTATTTCTAAAGAAGCGCATGAGTGTTTAGCTTTAGCTATGAATAAAATAGGTGCTAAATCTAATTCAGGTGAAGGAGGAGAAGATGAAGAGCGTTATGAAATCAAGGATGGTTTAAATAAAAATTCTGCTATTAAACAAGTTGCAAGTGGACGTTTTGGTGTTGATTTAAATTATTTAATTCATGCAAAAGAAATTCAAATTAAAATTGCTCAAGGTGCAAAACCAGGAGAAGGTGGTCAATTAATGGGTTTTAAGGTTTATCCTTGGATAGCAAAGGCTAGACATTCTACACCAGGAGTAACACTTATTTCTCCACCACCTCATCATGATATTTATTCTATTGAAGATTTAGCCCAGCTTATTTATGATTTAAAAAATGCTAATAAAGATGCTAAAATTTCAGTCAAACTTGTAAGTGAAAATGGCATAGGAACCGTTGCTGCTGGTGTGGCTAAGGCAGGAGCTAATTTAATTCTTGTTTCAGGATATGATGGAGGAACTGGAGCAAGTCCTAGAACTTCTATAGCTCATGCAGGAATTCCTTGGGAATTAGGTTTAGCTGAAACGCATCAAACTTTGATTTTAAATAAACTTAGAGATAGGGTAAAATTAGAAACTGATGGAAAATTAATGAATGGGCGTGATTTAGCTATAGCTGCACTTTTAGGGGCTGAGGAATTTGGTTTTGCTAGTGCGCCTTTGATTGTTATGGGATGTACTATGATGAGAGTGTGTCATCTTAATACCTGTCCTTTTGGTATAGCTACTCAAGATAATAAACTTAGAAATCGTTTTAAAGCTAAAGTAGATGATGTGGTTAATTTTATGTATTTTATAGCTGAGGAACTTAGAGAATATATGGCAAAACTGGGTTTTGAACGTCTTGATGATATGATAGGGCGTGTGGATAAGCTCCGCCAAAAAAGTGTGCAAGGTAAAGCAAGAAAGCTTAATTTAGATAAAATCTTAAAATCCTTACCAACCTATAATAAAACGGCTATACATTTTAAAGATTATAAAGATAATAAATTAGAAAAAACCATTGATTATAGGGTTTTGCTCCCACTTTGTAAAAATGCTGTAGAGAAAAAAGAACCTATTAAGCTTTCTTTAGAAGTAGGAAATCAAAGCCGAACTTTTGCAACCATGCTTTCAAGTGAAATTTTAAAAACCTATGGAAAAAATGCTTTAGAAGAAGATAGTATTTATATCAAAGCTATAGGCAATGCGGGCAATAGTTTTGGAGCATTTTTATTAAAAGGTATTAAGCTTGAGATTATAGGTGATAGTAATGATTATTTGGGTAAGGGCTTAAGTGGGGGTAAGATTATTGCTAAAATTTCAAATGAGGCTACTTTTTCATCTGAAGAAAATATTATTGCAGGAAATGCGTGTTTATATGGTGCTACTGAAGGAGAAGTTTATTTAGATGGTATAGCTGGAGAAAGATTTTGTGTAAGAAATTCTGGAGCTCATGCTCTTGTTTTAGGAACAGGTGTGCATGGATGTGAATATATGACAGGTGGGCTTGTTGTTGTGCTTGGGGATGTGGGTGCTAATTTTGCTGCAGGTATGAGTGGAGGAGTTGTTTATATCTTTGGAAGACATAATGAGACTAATGTTAATAAAGAACTTGTTGATATTAAAGAACTTAATATTGAAGATGAAAAAGAATTAAAAAATATGATAGAAAAGCATATTTTTTATACAGATTCTAAAAAAGCTAAAGATATATTAGAAAAATTTGATAAAAAAGATTTTTTTAAAATAATGCCAAGAGATTATGAAAAGATGTTAAAAATGCTTGATCTTTGTAAAAATGAAAAAGATCCTAATTTAGCAGCTTTTTTGAAAATCACACAAGATAAGGAGTAAAAATGGGAAATATAAGAGGTTTTTTAGACTTTAAAAGAGTAGATTTTAAAAAACTTGCTCCTAAAGAAAGGGTCTTAAATTTTAAAGAATTTATAACACTTTTAGATAAAAAAGAACAAGAAATTCAAGGTGGACGTTGTATGAATTGTGGAGTAGCTTTTTGCCATAGTGGGGTAGTAAGTGAAGGTAAAGATGTGGGTTGTCCTTTAAATAATCTTATTCCTGAATGGAATGATTTAATCTATCGTTCTTTATGGGAAGAAGCTTATGAAAGGCTTAATCTTACTAATCCTTTTCCTGAATTTACAGGTCGTGTTTGTCCTGCTCCTTGTGAGGATTCTTGTGTGTGTGCGATTAATGATATTAGTGTAAGTATTAAAAATAGTGAATTAGCCATTATAGAAAATGCCTTTAAACAAAATTTAGTTCATTTAAATAAACCTAAAAAATATAATGGTAAAAAAATTGCCATTATAGGAAGCGGTCCTTCTGGACTTGCTTGTGCTAATACTTTAAATTCTTTAGGATATAAAGTAAGTGTTTTTGAAAGAAGTGATAAAATAGGTGGGCTTTTAATGTATGGAATTCCTGATATGAAACTTGATAAAAGCATAGTAGATAGACGTGTTGCTTTGCTTGAAAAAAGTGGTATTGAATTTAAAGTAAATGAAAATATAGATACTAAAAATAAGGTTTCAAAGCTTTTAAAGGAATTTGATGCTTTAGTTCTTTGTACTGGTGCTAACAGACCTGTAGATCTTGATATAGAGGGTAGAGAATTAAAAGGGATAGAATTTGCACTTGATTTTTTAATACAAAATACTAAGAGTTTATTAAAAACTGGTAAGGGCACAGATAAGGCTAAAGGGAAAAATGTTTTAGTTATAGGAAGCGGGGATACAAGTGTTGATTGTATTGGTGTTGCAATAAGGCAAGGAGCTAAATCTGTACTACGTTTACAAAGAAGCCCAAAAAGAGCCTTACAAAGAACTAAAGATAATCCTTGGCCTTTAAAAGCTGATATTTTTACAAATGATTATGGTATAGAAGAAGCTATTGCTATATATGGTAAAGATCCTAGAGAGTATCAAAAAATAGTAAAAAAATTCTTAGGAAAAACTCATATAGAAGGTGTTCAAACAAATGATTTAAGATGTGAATTTAAAAAAGGGCAATCTTTAGTTGTTTGGGCTATAAAAGATGGTATAGAATGCGCTTTAGCTTTACATAAAAAATTAATCATTTAATCATAAAAGCTTAAAGCTTGTACGGTGTAATTTGCAAATTCCAAATTGTGCTATGAGTGCTTTATGTGCTTTAGTACCATAGCCTTTGTTTTTTTCAAAATGATAATGAGGAAAGTCTTTAGCTAAATAGTTCATTATATTGTCTTTGCTAACTTTTGCAAGTATGCTAGCTGCACTTACTTGCAAAATATTTGTATCGGCTTTAACTTGTGTTTTAATTGCACTAATATTAAAATTTGTATTGCCATCATATAAAAAATTATTTTGTGTTTTAAAATGTTTTTTGATAAGGATTAAGCCTGTTTTTAAGCAAGCACTAAGTCCTAAGGTATCAATTTGTTGTGAAGAAAAAGCAAGTATAAGATAGTTTGAGTTTTTTAAAATAAGCTTATAGTATTCTTCGCGTTTTTTTTCACTTAGTTTTTTAGAATCACAAAGTCCGTGAAGTTTTTTATGCAATTGACAAGCTGCCATTACCATGGGTCCTGCTAAAGCACCTCTTCCTGCTTCATCAATTCCAATAAGATTGATATTAAATTCTTTTAAAAGTTCATCTGTATTAAATAAAGTTTTCAAATTTTACTACTTTTTTATATAGTTTAAAAATAATTATAATACTAGCTTAAAAAATCAATATTTGCAATATTTTTGCAGTTAAGAATAAGCTTAATATTCTTAATTTTAACCTTAAGATTAAGTTTTGCTAAATATAATATTAAAAAATAATAAGGAGTTTATTAATGAGAAGTGATGCTATAAAAAAAGGGCATTTAAAAGCACCTAATCGTTCTTTGCTTAGAGCTTGTGGTTTAAAAGATGAAGATTTTGATAAACCTTTTATAGGTGTAGCAAACAGTTATATAGATATTATTCCAGGTCATTATTTTTTAAATGAATATGCTAAAATCATTAAAGATGAAATCCGCAAAAATGGTTGTGTGCCTTTTGAATTTAACACTATAGGAGTAGATGATGGTATAGCTATGGGGCATGAAGGCATGCTTTATTCTTTACCAAGCCGTGAGCTTATTGCTAATTCTATTGAAACAGTTATGAATGCGCATCAACTTGATGCTTTAATTTGTATTCCAAATTGCGATAAAATTACCCCTGGTATGCTTATGGGGGCTTTAAGGGTAAATGTTCCAACTGTGTTTGTTAGTGGGGGACCCATGCGTTTTGGTGTAAGTAAAAAAGGTGAAAAAATTAGTCTTAGTTCTGTATTTGAAGCTGTAGGTGCTTATGAGGCTAATAAAATAAGTCAAGAAGAACTTAAAGATATAGAATGTTCAGCTTGTCCAAGTGGTGGATCTTGTTCTGGAATGTTTACGGCTAATTCTATGAATACCTTATGCGAGGCTATGGGTATAGCTTTAGAAGGAAATGGGACTATTTTAGCTTTAAGCAAAGAAAGAGAGGAGCTTTTAAGAAAAGCAGCGCGTCGCATTTGTGAAATTGCTTTAGATCAAAGATTTAAAATTCGTAATATTATCACTAAAAAGGCTATTTATAATGCTATGGTAGTAGATATGGCTATGGGTGGGAGTACTAATACTATTCTTCATATGCTTGCTATTTCTCATGAAGCAGGAGTAAAACTTGATCTTAAAGAACTTAATTTTATTTCAAGCAAGGTAGCGCATATTGCTAAGATTGCCCCATCGTTAAATACAGTTTATATGGAAGATATTCATAAAGCAGGAGGGGTAAGTGCTGTAATGGCTGAAATTGCAAGTAAAAAAGAGCATATTTTAGAACTTGATGCGCTTATGATTACAGGAGAAAGTTTAAAAGAACGTCTTAAAAATGCTAAAATTAAAGATGAAAATATTATTCGTAAGATTGATAATGCTTATTCAAATGTAGGTGGACTTGCTATTTTATTTGGTAATTTGGCTAAAGAAGGTTGTGTGGTAAAAACAGCTGGAATTACTGGGAGTAGAAAATTTATAGGTAAAGCAATTTGTTTTAATTCTCAAGATGAAGCTATTGAAGGTATTATTAAGGGCAAGGTAAAAAAGGGTAATGTATGTGTAATACGTTATGAAGGTCCAAAAGGTGGTCCAGGTATGCAAGAAATGTTAAGTCCTACCTCTCTTTTAATGGGAATGGGTTTAGGAAGTGAAGTGGCTTTGATTACAGATGGGCGTTTTAGTGGTGCAACAAGGGGTTTGAGTGTGGGACATATTTCTCCTGAAGCAGCTGAAGGAGGCTTGATAGCTCTTTTAAAAGATTCAGATTTAATAGAAATTGATGTTGATGCTTATACTATTAATGTGCTTTTAAGCGAAGAAGAGATTGCTAAACGTCAAGAAGAATTTGTTTTACCTAAAAAGGAAGTATCTTCTAAATGGCTTAAAATGTATCAAAAACTTGTTACAAATGCTAGCAAGGGTGCGATTTTGGATGTAGAATAATTTTTAAATCCACTAAGAATAATTTCTTAGTGGAAAGATTAAATTTTAAAGTATTCTTTAAATTCTTTACAAATATCAAAGAAATTTACTCCATCTATAGTAGGGTTTTCTTTAAAAAAATCATACATGCCCAAAAAACCATTTTCAAGTTCTTTAGATTTTACTCCATAGCTTATACTAAGTCCTGCTTCTATAAAAGCTGCTATTTTATCGCAATATTTCAAGGCTTTTCCATCAATAGCATTAAATTCATTAGTATTAAAAGAACTTAAACTCCCACTACAAAGTTCTATTTTAGCGTTTTTATAAGTGCGGTTTTCAAATTCATTTTTAACAAAAGCTGCTTCTTCATTTCTGCCTTCTCTAATACCTAAAATATAAGAAAATTCTGCTTTTAAATTTTCAGGTACAAAGGGTAAAATTCTTTCATTAATGAGTTTCATTTCATAATCATTGATAATATCATGAAGTCCATCTATGCCATATTTTACAGGGCTTATGATATCACGTGTTAAAGATTCTGGTAAATCATGAAATAAAGCACAATAAAAATTATTTTCAAGTCTTTTATCACAAGCTTTGATTTTTAGTGAATAAAAATACGCTAAAATGGCTACTACAAGCATATGTCCTAAAACAGCCGTTTCAGGTATACGTGGGGTTTGTGCCCAGCGTTTTTGAAAACGCAATCTTCCGCTTAAATCAATAATTTTGGCAATTTTTTGATTTAAAGCTATTTTTCTAGCACCTATGAGTTCATAATAATCTTCTAGTTCTTCTTCAACTTTGTTTTTAATCTCTTCTATATCATTTAAAAAAGCTGAGGTTTGATAAACTATATTAAATTCCCATTTTGTTGCAAAATAAGATGCTGCTTTTAAAATAAGTCTTTCTTTAGCATAAGTATTGCCTTTTAAGTATTCTTCAAAACGTTTTAAAAAAGCACCCTGTTCTATATCTTCTATCATGGGCTCTATTTTGCTTAAAACCCAAGCATTAACTTGATCTTTTTTTTGACGTACTATTTCATGATAGACATCAGGGCGTATATCAGTTACTACAACACGGCTTAAAAATTCAAAAATTCCTCCTTCTATAATAATTTTCATATCTACATTTTTTTCTGTTTTAGCAATAAAATAAGCAATAATAAATTTATGTGCTTGTTTATCAAGTTCAACTAAATTAGCCATTCTTGGATAATCATTCCAGCGACTAATAGAAGCAGCTTTAAAAATATGTTCTATAAGTTTTATATTAATCATTTTTTACCTTTTTTGGATTTAAATTTTAAAAAATTCGTTAAAATTACTAAATTATAGCAGATTTTAAGGATAAAAATGAATAAAAAAGCACTTTGTATCATTAGTGGAGGTATGGATAGTACGGTGTGCGCTTATTTGGCCAAAAAAGAAGGTTATGAAATCATTGCTTTACATTTTGACTATGAACAACGCACTCAAGTAAAAGAAAGAGAATGTTTTAGGCAAATTTGCAAAGCTTTAAAAGTGGAAAAATCTTATATCTTAGATGTAAGTTTTATTAAAAATATAGGAGGCAATGCTTTAACTGATAAAAGTATTCATATACCTAAAAATCAGCTTTGTTTAAGCAATGCTACCCCACCTATTACTTATGTGCCTTTTCGTAATGGAATTTTTTTAAGTATAGCAGGATCTTTGGCTGAAAAAGAAAATTGTGAAAGTATTTTTATAGGTGTTGTAGAAGAAGATGGAAGTGGTTATCCTGATTGTACAAGTGATTTTATAAAAAAAGCTCAAGCATTTATTAATGAGGGTACAAGTAATAAGTTTAAGGTTTGTTTAAAAGCTCCTCTTCTTCATTATAATAAAAGTCAAATTGTTCATATTGCTTTAGAAGAAAAAATACCTTTAGAATTAACTTGGTCTTGTTATGAAAATGAAAATGAAGCTTGTGGAGAGTGTGATAGTTGTTTATTGCGTTTACAAGGTTTTAAAAAAGCTGGATTTAAAGATAAGATTAAATATAAGTCCTAGTTTTATCTAGGACTTAATATTTAATTTAAAGTATAAAGTTTATTAGCCTTATCTTGATATGAAAGAATATTGATTTTTCCATCTTTAAAGAAAATACTTCTTGCATTTGTGATAGAGCTTGGGAAAGCGATAGTTTTTACTATTTCTTCTTTAAGTGGGTCAATTACTGCAATAACATTATGATTTTTGCTAAGCGCATAAATTACTCCATCTTTAAAAGTCATAGAAGTGATATAAAGATCACCTAGTGTTTTGCCTTCTTTAAGATTTGCTTTTGGAGTAAATTCTGCTGAAAGCATACGATCTTTTAAAGAAAATTTAGAAATTACAAAAGTTTTAGCATCCTTATTATTTGGAACAGTTGCAAGATAAAGATAATTTCCATCTGTACTCATGCTAGCTACATGATTAAATTTAGATCTTACTGTATCTAGTCTTCCTCGACCTAGATCCTCCCCTTGGCCTTTGAATTTATCATTACCTTTTATAAAATCAGCATATTGTTTGGCTATATCTTCTTCGCTTGCATTAGGATTTTTTTCAAATCTCAAGAAAGATTTATTTGAACCCATAAGGATGAATTTATCATTCATATAAGGAATAATTCCTATAATTGGATCAATAGTAGCTGAAAAATAAGGATCTAATTCAAAACTTTCTTTGACATTAAAATTTTTATCTAAAAATGCTACATCCCATTTAGAGCTTGCTATGAATTCTTCATTAATAAAATCAAGAGTGTTGATAGCTTGATCAAAATTAATGGTTTGTTCATTAATGATTTTAAGCTCTTCATTAATGTTTGTAAATGGAGAGTTGCTAATATCATTATCAAATTTGATATTTAATTTTTCACTAGCAGGTTTAAAAGCATAATCAGGAGCTTTAACATCACGTTTACCTAAGAAAGAGATATTTTGCCATAATCCATTCCAACCATGGGTGCTCCAAATGATGTATTTTGAATTTAAACTAAATCTTACAGGATCACTTTGTCCAACATAAGGAGGAACTCCTGTGCTCACAAAAGCTTGAAAAACATTTGATGCTACAATAATAGTACTAATAAGAACTGCAGCAAAAGAAAATTTAGTATATTTTCTAAATTTTTCACCATTTAGCTCAGCTTCAAAAGCATTGAATTTAGGAGCAAAAGCAAAAATAACGCCTAAAAGTAGTACAACAGCCCAAAATATTACTTCAGCCCAAAAATAAGTGTGAATACCAAAAACTGCTAAACCAAAACCTTGATCTAAGTCTCTATGAGCGTGATTACCATAATGAGCAAAAGATTGATAAAGACCTACAGCAGTCATGATTAAAAGAGCTGCAAGATATTTTCCTTTTACCCCATAGCGTACAATAAAAAGTGCCATTACACCAATAAAAATCATTGCTTGTCTTTGTCCCCAACAAAGTACACAAGGACTATCACCTAACATATAACCAAATATAAAATTTGCTATACCTACAGGTAAAAATATGATTAAAAAGCCTGCTAAACACATAAGAGTGTAGAAATTTTTTGTTTTATTGATTTCGTTCATTATAGCCCTTTCTTACAGATTCATTATTGTTAAAAGTGCGCCTGTTTTGTGGCCAACATAGAAAAAAACCATTAAAAGCCAAGCTACCATTACCAAACCAAAAGCTAAATTTTCTTTTTCTGGTTTTTTGATAATTAATATCAAGGCGATTAAAACTAATAAAAGCTCAAGAAACTCCATAGTATCTCCTTACAAAATAAAAACTTTCAATTTTACTTTAAAAAATATAAATTAAAAATAAATTTTTATTGAATTTGCATATTAGTTAATATAATTGTAAAAAAAAGTTACTAAAATATACTTAATTTATTTATGCATTTTGTGAAAATTTTTTATGATATTATGATAAAAATTATTATTTTCAATAGTAAGTTTTAAAGCTTTTATTGAGCATATTAGCTCTAAATTTATTTATTATTAAAAAAATATTGCTTTATTTTTGTGATCAATTTTTTATTTTTTTGTAATTATTTTCATTATGATAAAATCATTTAATTTAATCACTTTTTATTAAGTAATTTTTTTGTATTTTTTAAACTCATAACTAATTATTTCTTTTTTAGTGCTTGGGCAAAAATATTTTTTATGTTTATTCTTGAAGCAATATCGAAATTTTCCCCTTTGTATTGAAATTTTAAACGATAAGAATGTAAACATAAACGTTTAGCTTTAGTCAGGTTTATGCGTTGTTCTAAAGTTAATTTTTGATCCAATATATTTTTTATTTGATTTGTTGAAAGCCCATAAAGAGGATCTCCTAAAATAGTATGGTTTTTATAATGCAAATGTACTCTAATTTGGTGTTGTCTGCCAGTAAGAGGTTTGCAAAGTAAAAGTGTAATATTAAATAGATGAAAATATTTTATAGGTTCAAATTTGGTAAAAGCTTTTTTACCTTCTTTGCAAATTTGCATTCTAATTTTTATATCATCATAATTTTTTACTAAGTCTATGGCTTTATCCACACTAAAATTTTCTTTGACTTCTCCTTTTACAAGAGCTAAATATTCTTTTTGTATTAGTTTTTTTTCAAACATGCTTTTAAGTTCAATTTGTGCTTTTTTATGCTTAGCTACTAGTATAATCCCGCTTGTTTCTTTATCAAGTCTATGTGCTACACAAGCATCTTTACCCCAAAGATGCCAAATTTCATCGCTTAAACTGTATTGACAGTTTCTACCATTTGGATGAGTTAAAACACCACTTTCTTTTTCAAGTACCGCAAAGTCTTCATTTTCAAAAACAATGTTTACTCCTTTTGGTTTATTTTCATATATTATTAGTTCAACTAAACCATTTAAGATTTTATTTTTTTCTTTTACTAAAATTCCATTACAAAAAAGTCTTTTTTTGTCTATGAGTTTTTGGGCTTGGTTTATATCGATTTTTAAATTATCCATAAGGACTTCAAATGCCCTTTTTTCATTATTTAAAAGTTTTATTTTTATATAAGCCATTTTAACTTCTTCTTAAAAATTTTTTAGATAAAATTGAGTTTATTTTTCAAAAAATTATAGCTAAAAAGGGCTCAAATATGGTTGAAAGATATAGCAGAGAAATCATGGCTAAAAAATGGGACATTCAAGCAAAATATGATGCATGGTTGAAAGTAGAATTAGCTGCCATTAAAGCTTGGAATAAGTTAGGTCTTGTCAATGATATAGATTGCGAAAAAATTCTTAAAAATGCAAAATTTGATATTGCAAGAATTAATACAATAGAAAAAACTACAAAACACGATGTAATCGCTTTTCTTACAAGTTTGAGTGAAAGCTTAGGAGAAGAAAGTCGTTTTGTGCATTATGCTATGACAAGTTCAGATTGTATTGATACAGCTCTTGCTTTGCAAATAAAAGATAGTTTAGAATTGATTTTAGAAGATGTTTCTTTGATTTTAGAAACTATTAAAAAACGAGCCTTAGAACATAAAAATACTTTAATGGTGGGTCGCAGTCATGGAATTCATGGAGAACCTATCACTTTTGGTTTGGTTTTAGCTATTTGGTATGATGAAATTTTACATGCAAAAGAACTTTTAATTCATGCAAAAGAACTTGTAAGTTATGGTAAGCTTAGTGGAGCTATGGGAAATTTTGCTCATGCTCCTTTAGAATTTGAAGAAGAAGTTTGTAAAAATTTAGGTCTTAAGTGTGCTCCTGTTTCTAATCAGATTATTCAAAGGGATCGTTGTGCTCAAGTGATTTGTGCTATGGGTATTTTAGCCTCAAGTTGTGAGCAAATTGCTGTGGCAATAAGACATTTTCAAAGAACAGAAGTATATGAAGCAGAAGAATATTTTAGTGTGGGGCAAAAAGGAAGTTCAGCTATGCCACATAAAAGAAATCCGGTTTTAAGTGAAAATATTACAGGATTATGCCGTATACTTAGATCTTTTATAAATCCTGCTTTAGAAAATGTAGCTCTTTGGCATGAAAGAGATATTAGTCATTCAAGTGTAGAAAGATTTATACTTCCAGATGCTTTTATTACGGCTGATTTTATGTTAATCCGTCTTAATGATTTAATTGATAAGCTTTTAGTTTATCCTGAAAATATGATGAAAAATTTAAATCTTACTGGAGGACTTGTGTTTTCTCAAAGAGTACTTTTAGAGCTTCCATTTAAAGGTATTAGTCGCGAAGAAGCTTATAAAATAGTTCAAAGAAATGCTATGAAAGTTTGGGAAGATTTGCAAAATGGCAAATCAGCTATTAATGAAAAAAAAGAGAGTTTGTTTTTACTTGCCCTTTTAGATGATGAAGATTTAAGGAAAAGTTTAAGTGAAGAAGATATACGCAAGTGTTTTGACTATGATTATTATACAAAAAACGTTAATGCAATTTTTGCAAGAACATTCAAATAAAAAGCAAGGAAGGCAATGAAAGTTATTAAAAGAAATGGTCGTACGGAAGAATTAGATATTTCTAAGATCAAAAAATGTACTTTTGATGCAGTAAAGGATTTAGAAGGTGTAAATTTAAGCGAGCTTGAATTGGATGCAAAAATTCAATTTCGCGATGGAATTTCAACTGAAGAAATTCAAAAAACCTTGATTAAAACAGCAGTGGATAAAATCGATATTGATTGTCCAAATTGGACTTTTGTTGCGGCTAGGCTTTTTTTATTTGATTTATATAAAAAAGTTAATGGTATAAACCGTTATAATCATTTGCGTGAATATTTTGAAAAAGGTGAAAAAGAGGGTAGAATTTTACTAGGACTTAAAGAAAAATATGATTTAGAAGATTTAAACGCTTATATTAAACCTGAGCGCGATATGCAATTTACTTATCTTGGTATTAAAACTTTATATGATAGGTATTTGATTAAAGATAGCAAGGGAATGCCTATAGAGCTTCCTCAGCAAATGTTTATGGCTATTGCCATGTTTTTAGCACAAAATGAGTTTAATCCTCAAGAATGGGCAAAAAAATTTTATGATCTTATTTCCAAATTTGAACTTATGCTTGCAACCCCTACTTTATCTAATGCAAGAACCACACGTCACCAACTGAGTTCTTGTTATATAGGTTCAACTCCTGATAATATAGAAGGTATTTTTGATTCTTATCAAGAAATGGCTTTGCTTTCTAAATTTGGAGGTGGTATAGGCTGGGATTGGTCTAAAGTCCGTGCAATGGGTGGGAGTATAGATGGACATAAAAATGCTGCTGGAGGTATTATACCTTTTTTAAAAATTACTAATGATATTGCCGTGGCTGTAGATCAACTTGGTACTAGAAAAGGAGCTATTGCAGTTTATATAGAGCCTTGGCATATGGATATAGGGGATTTTATTGATTTGCGTAAAAATTCGGGTGAAGAAAGACGTCGTGCACATGAGCTTTTTCCGGCTTTATGGATTAATGATCTTTTTATGAAAAGGGTTAGGGCAAATGATAAATGGACTCTTTTTGATCCTGCTGATACTTCAGATTTATGTGATTTATATGGAGAAGCTTTTGAAAAACGTTATGAAGAATATGAAAAAAATGAAAGTATTGTTAAGGAAATAGTAGAAGCTAAAGAACTTTGGAAAAAAATACTATTAAATTATTTTGAAACAGGTTTGCCATTTTTATGTTTTAAAGACAGTGTTAATAAAGCAAATCCAAATGCTCATGTAGGCATTATTAGAAGTTCAAATTTATGCACAGAAATTTTCCAAAATACAGAGCCAAATTATTATCAAATAAAAGTAATTTTTGAAAATGGAGAGGAGATGCATTTCCATGAGGATGAAAAGGTGCTTATTGATGGAGCTTATGAAAAGCTTGCTAAAAAAATTTCAACTTTAGATAGTATTAATGGCAATAAAGTCTATATAGTAGAAAAATATAAAAATGATGGAAAAACTGCAGTTTGTAATCTTGCAAGCATTAATCTTAGTAAAGTATATTTAAAAGAAGATATTAAGCGCGTTGTACCTACTGCCATTCGTATGCTTGATAATGTGATTGATTTAAATTTTTATCCCCATAAAAAAGTTAAAGATACTAATTTAAAATCAAGGTCTATAGGTTTAGGTGTTATGGGTGAAGCTCAAATGCTTGCTGAAGCAAAAATTCATTGGGGAAGCGATGAGCATTTGTATAAAATTGATGAAATTATGGAACAAATTAGTTATGAAGCTATTAATGCAAGTTCGAATTTAGCCCTTGAAAAAGGTTCTTATGAAGATTTTCAAGGATCAAATTGGAGTAAAGGAATTTTTCCTATTGATATGGCAAATTCTAAAGCTAAAGCCTTGACTTTAAGAGAGGGTTTGTTTGATCAAAGTGAGTGTGATTGGCATAAGCTTAGGGAAAAAGTTAAAAAAGACGGTATGAGAAATGGTTATTTAATGGCTATAGCTCCTACTTCTTCTATTTCTATTTTGGTTGGAACTACTCAAACTATAGAACCTGTTTATAAACGTAAATGGTTTGAACAAAATTTAAGTGGGATGATTCCTGTGGTTGTTCCAAATTTAAGTCTTGAAACTTGGCAATATTATATCCCAGCTTATGAACTTGATCAAAGGATTCTTGTAAAAGCTGCAGCAGTACGTGGCAAATGGATAGATCAAGGGCAAAGTTTAAATATCTTTTTATCCCTTGATAAGGCAAGTGGTGGATATTTAAATGAAATTTATCAACTTGCTTGGGAGCTTGGGGTAAAATCAACTTATTATTTAAGAAGTGAAAGTCCTGATAGTGAAAAAGTTAATGTTGCAGATCGTACCATAGAATGCGAAGGTTGTCAATAATGTTTTAAAACCTAATACATAAATATTAGGTTTTAAATTACTAAGAATTATAAATTTTTTTATCTAAAGCTTTTAAATTTTTAGCTGTACAAAGTGCTGAGGTCATAGCTCCTGAAACATTGCTTGCAGTTCTTGCCATATCAATAATAGGATCAATAGCTAAAATAAGGCTTAAAGTTACAAAATTGTTACCAAATCCAATTCCTGCTAGCATAATTGAAGTTGCCATGGTTGCACTTCCAGGAACTCCAGCAATTCCTAAAGATCCAACAACTGCTACTAAAATTATCATTAAAGTAAAACTAAAATCTATAGGTGTATGGGTTGCAAAAGCTACAAAGATTGCTGCCATAGCAGGAAAATATCCTGCACACCCATTAAGACCAACGGTTGTGCCTATAGATGCTACAAAATTTGCAACCGCTGAGTTTACCCCAAATTTATTTTGTAAAGTTGAGATCGTCATAGGCAAAGTGCTTAAAGAAGATCTTGAACTAAAGGCAAATAGCCATACAGGTAAGGCTTTTTTTAGGTATTTTAGAGGATTTAATCCTTGAGAAAGAAGAAGTAAAAAATGTACTCCAAACATAATAAACATAGCAACGTAAATGAGTATAATAAAAAGTCCAGCAGTTTTAATGGTTTCAAAGCCATTGCTTAATATAACATTACCCATCATACAAACTACAGCATAAGGCATAAATCTAATAACAGTAGCTGTCATACTCATCATGATATTATAAAAAGTCAAGATGAAATTTTCAAAACTTTTAAAGCTTTGTGTGTATTCTTCTTTTTTTGAAATTTTTTTAGCACTAATTCCTACAAAAAAAGAAAAAATAATAATAGCTATAATATTTTCTTTATTTATAGCTGCTACTATATTGCTAGGTATTAATTCTAAAATAATATTTGAAAAAGTTTGAATTTCGCGAATTTGTCTACTTCCTTCATATAAGGCAAAATTACTTCCTAAATTAAAACTATAGCCTAAAATTATACCTAAGGTTGCTGCTATAGCTGTACTAAAGAGTATCCAAAATAAGCTTATACCAAGTAAGGAGGAAATTTTGATATTTTTATCAATTTCTATAATAACTTTAATAATACATATGCTAATTAGAGGCACAATAAGCATTTTTATAAATCCAATAAAAATAGAACTTATAAAAGTAAACCAGTGTCTTATTTCATTATACCAAGTGATATTATTTAGTTCTTTAATATTAGGAAAGTCTGCTAGATATTGTAAGATAAAACCAAAGCTTAAGCCCATTATAAGAGCAAAGATCATGCGAAAAGAGGAATTAATTTTGAGATTTTGCATTTTTTTTAAAATATAAAAAATGATTAAAAGTGTAAAAAGAGCAACTAGGGTTTGAGTTTGTGAGAACATTAAAAAATCTTGAAAAAATTGTTTATCCATAAAAAGTCCTTTCTTATAAAAAATTATAATCAAGTACAAAATATATGAAGATATATTTACATAAAAGCTTGATTTATAAATAATAACATAATAAAGTATTATTTATAATACATCTTTGTGTAAACAATGCTCAAAAATAAAATGATGATCTTGTGGCAAGGCTTTAAATAAAGCATTTGCTAAATTTCTAATCTCCCAAAGAGCGGATTTTGAGCTACGCAAAGAAATGAAATTTTGTAAACTTCTTGCATTGATTGTTAAAGTAAGCTCAGTTTTATAGCTTTCAGGCAGACAGTATTTTGCTATATCTAAACTAATGCTTTTTTGTAAAATAGAGCGTAAATTTTCTAAAGCTTTAATGCTTGCATTATCCACTTCTTCATTCCCACAAAGTACAAGATAACGGCTTGCATTTTCAAAGTCTCCTATTTTAAATTCATTTTCTTTTCGTAATTCTTTTAAGGTATAACGAGTACTTTTTACACTAGGGCTTGTATGGCGATGTCTAGAAATTTCTTGCAAACATGCTCTTGATACACCTTGTATGTAAAAGGTATAATTAAGATGTTCTAAGGTTGAAGCATGCTTAAATTTATTTCCTACACGATCAATAAGTTCTTTATCTTTTTCTCCACCGCAATCGCCTTTTTCAAAGCTTTGCCAGCAAGTTCTTGTAGCGTGAGAACAAACAAAAAGCGGGGTATGAAAAAGTAAAGTAATTTGCATAGTTATTCCTTATATTTATAAAATATTTTTATAATTCTTGCATTTTTTACTTAAAATTCTAATGAAATAAAAAGTTTTATTAAGTTATAATTTATAAAAACATAAGGCTTATTATCAAATGAAACAAACAAAATATATCTTTGTAACAGGCGGGGTTTTGAGTTCTTTGGGTAAAGGCATAGCTGCTGCTTCTATTGCAACTCTTTTGAAAAATTCAGGACTTAAAATAAGCATTTTAAAAGCAGATCCTTATATTAATGTTGATCCTGGAACTATGAGTCCTTTTGAGCATGGTGAGGTTTTTGTTACTGATGATGGAGCTGAAACAGATTTAGATTTGGGTCATTATGAACGTTTTTTAGATGAAAGTTTATCTCAGGATAATAATTTTACTACAGGGCGTGTTTATCAAAGTGTGATTGAAAAAGAAAGACGTGGGGAGTATCTTGGAAAAACCATACAAGTGATTCCTCATATAGTAGGAGAAATTAAAGATAGAATTAAAAAAGCAGGAGAAAATAAAGATATTTTAATAGTAGAAATAGGTGGTACAGTTGGAGATATAGAAGGTTTGCCTTTTTTAGAAGCTATTCGTGCTTTGCGTTTAGAAGTAGGTAAAAATAATGCTATGAATATTCATTTAACTTTGGTTCCTTTTATTAAAGCTGCAGGAGAATTAAAAACCAAGCCAACTCAACATAGTGTAGGAGAATTAAGACGCATAGGCATTAGTCCTGATATGATAATTTGTCGTAGTGAAAAGGCTTTAGATAGAGAATTAAAAGATAAAATTTCAATTTCTTGCGGTGTAGAAAAAAATTGTGTGATAGAAAGTATTGATGCGCAAAGTATTTATCAAATTCCATTAAATTTTTTAAAGCAAGATATTTTAAATCCTATTGCTCAGATTTTAGATTTAAAAAATTTAAAACCAAATATGGACAATTGGAATAGTTTGGTAAAAAGACTTATAGCTCCTACTCATGAAGTTAAAATTGCTTTTGTAGGTAAGTATGTTGATTTAAAAGAAAGTTATAAAAGTCTTACTGAAGGTATTATTCATGCAGGTGCTGCATTAGATACTAAAATAGAACTTAAATGGATAGATAGTGAAAAATTTGAAAATATGCTAAGTGATGAAGTATTTAAAGACGTAAATGGAATTTTGGTTGCAGGGGGTTTTGGTCATCGTGGTATAAAGGGGAAAATTAAAGCTATTCATTATGCAAGAGAAAATAAAATTCCTTTTTTAGGAATATGTTTAGGAATGCAACTAGCTTTGATAGAATTTGCTACAAATGTATTAAAATTAGAAGATGCTAATTCCACTGAATTTGATCATAATTGTAAAAATCCTGTGGTTTATCTTATTGATGAATTTATGGATACAAATGGACAAAAGCAAATTCGCACCTCAAAGACTCCACTTGGAGGTACTATGCGTTTAGGAGCTTATAAGTGTGATATTAAAGAAAATTCACTTTTAGCTAGAGTTTATAAGGGTTTAAAAAGTGTTAAAGAAAGGCATCGTCATCGTTATGAAGCTAATCCAAAATATAGAAAAGATTTTGAGGAAAAAGGACTTATTGTTTCAGGTGAATCACAAGGACTTATAGAAGCTATTGAGTTAAATAATCATCCGTTTTTTTTAGCTGTTCAATTTCACCCTGAATTTACTTCTCGCCTTGAGTGTGTAAATCCTGTAATTTGCGATTTTATAAAGGCTGCTAGTGGATATGAAAAAAATTAATAAAAGCGAAATTAAAAAAATTTTGGCCTTGCGTTTTGAAAAAGATCTGCATACAAAATTGTGTGATTTACCTTTACCTTGTTGCTTAAAAGATGCATATAAGGCAGCAAATCGCATCAAAGAGGCTATAGAAAAAAGTCAAAAGATTGCTATAGTAGGAGATTACGATGTAGATGGAGTCATTTCTTGTGTGATTATGGCAGAATTTTTTGATGATATAGGTTTTGACTATATAGTAAAAATTCCTAATCGTTTTAAAGATGGTTATGGTTTAAATGTCGAGATTATTAATGAACTTGATGTGAATTTAATTATTACTGTAGATAATGGCATAGCAGCTATTGATGCAGCTAAACTTTGTAAAGAAAAGGGAATCGATTTAATTATTACAGATCATCATATGCCTCAAGATATTTTACCTGATGCTTTTGCTATTGTTAATCCTAAGCAAAAAGATTGTGATTTTCCAGAGATTGAAATTTGTGGAGCACAAGTAGCATGGTATTTACTTGCAGCCTTAAAAGAAGTTTGTAAACTTAAATATGATATGAGTAAATTTTTAGAATTATTAGCTATTGCTATTATAGCTGATATGATGGAACTTAGAGATTTAAATCGTGCTTTAGTAAGGCGTGGGATTGAGTGTATTAATAAATCCAAAAGAGCTGCTTTTAAGGCTATTAAGCATTATTATCAAAAAGATAAATTTGCCCTTGATAATATAGGTTTTTTAATTGCACCTCTTATAAATAGTGCAGGTAGAATGGATGATGCAAGTGTATCTTATGAGTTTTTGCATACTAAAGATTTTAATAAAGCTTTAGAATATTTAGAACAAATTATCAGTTTTAATGAAAATAGAAAAGATGAAGAAAAACAGCTTTTTGAGGATAGTTTAAGTCAAATTGATGAAAAAGATGCTTGTGTTATAGTATCTGGAATAAATTGGCATGAAGGGGTTTTAGGGATAGTAGCAAGTCGTTTGGCAAAACATTTTAATAAACCAAGTTTTGTATTTTCTCAAAATGAAGATCGTTTAAAAGGCAGTGCTAGAAGTGTAGGTAAAATAGATATTTTAACCTTAATTTCTAAAGCCAATTCAATATTAAGTAATTATGGTGGGCATAAAGGTGCTGCTGGAATTAGTTTAAATCATGAAAATTTCGAACAGTTTAAAAATAAAATTAAACAAGAGTGTTCTCAAATTGCTCAAAGCGAATTTTTAGATACAGATGAAATTTTAGGTATTTTAGATCCTTGTGAAATTGATTTTGAAATGCTTGAAATTTTAGAGTCTTTTGAGCCTTTTGGGCATAAAAATCCACGTCCTTTTTTTGTTTTAAAAGATCTTTGTGTAAAAAATAAAAAGCTTTTAGGTAAAGATGAGAAACATTTAAAACTTATACTTGTAAGGGATAATAAAACTATAGAAGCTTTATTTTTTAATTTTGATAAAGAACCTCAATTAAATGAAAATATTAATCTACTCGGAAGTATTTCTAAAAATGAATTTAGAGGTTTAGTAACTCCGCAATTTGTTATTAAAGAAATTTTATAGAATTTTTTATCTTTTTATAAAAATTTTATTTATTATTTATTAATATAATATATAATTTTTATTATAAAATTGGCTTTTAGCAAAATAAAGGGGAGTATTGTGAAAAAGTTATTATTGTGTATAGGAGTTGTTTTATTTATGGGATCGTGTATAGTCCAAGCAAAACCAACAATTGCTATTTTAGCTACGGGAGGAACTATAGCAGGTTCTATTAATAGCGCTATAGCTACAACAGGTTATAAAGCAGGAGTTGTTGGCGTGGATGCTTTAATTAAAGCAGTTCCACAAATTAAAGATTTGGCAAATATTCATGAAGAACAAATTGCAAATATTGATAGTGCAAATATGAATGATGAAATTTGGTTAAAACTTGCTAAAAAGATTAATAAGCTTTTTGATGAAGGTATGGATGGAGTGGTTATTACCCATGGAACAGATACTATGGAAGAAAGTGCTTATTTTTTAAGTTTAACTCTTAGAAGCGATAAGCCTGTAGTTTTAGTAGGTGCTATGCGTCCATCAACTGCTATGAGTGCTGATGGTCCAAAAAACCTTTATAATGCTGTAGCATTAGCTGCAGATAAAAAAGCTAAAGGTGTTATGGTAGCAATGAATGATAGGATTTTAAGCGCTAGATCTGCAGTAAAAACGCATAGTTTAAATGTTGATGCTTTTTCTTCTGCTGATTTTGGAGATTTAGGTTATATTGTAGATGGAAAGGTGTTTTTTTATAAAAACATTGATAAACAACCTGTAGAAAATGCTCCATTTGATGTAAGCAAACTTACAAGTTTACCAAAAGTAGATATACTTTATTCTTATTCTAATGATGGTAGTGCTATTGCAGCAAAAGCTTTATTTGAAAATGGTACCAAAGGTATTGTTATAGCAGGAACTGGCGCAGGTAGCATACATCAAAACTCCAAATCCACACTCAAAGAACTCATACAAAAAGGTCTTTATGTGGTAGTAAGTTCAAGAGTATTATGCACTCATGTTGTACTCAATCAAACAGATTCTCAATCAGGTTTTATTAGTGCTAAAGATTTAAGTCCGCAAAAGGCTAGAGTATTATTAATGCTAGCTCTTACAAAAACCAATGATGCTAAAATTATTCAAGAATATTTTTTAAAATATTAATTTAAAAATATATTGAAAATATTTGGATTAAAAAAATTTTTGTATGCATTTAATTGATTTAATCCAAATATTAGTTTAAAAATCTTTGATTTTAAATCTTTATTTTATCTTTGATTTTAAATCTTATAAACAAACTTTATCTTAAAAAAACCAAGTATAGTAAGTTAATAAAATATATACTTACTATACATTAAAATTATACTAAGTAAATTACAATTACAATTACTAAATTATTAAATTACTAAATTTAAGTTTTTAAATATTCAATCAATGATTTAATATATACTTTTAAAAAATTATTGTTTTAATGATTAAAATAAGTGTTTTAAAAATTATTATTTTTTATAAAAAATACATTATAAGATTAAAAAAATATATTCTTATGAAATCTAAATATAGTGTTTTTATATTTTTAAGATTTAAAATATTGCATTGATTATTATTTTAACATTATCATTCAAATAATTTTAAAAGAAAAGTTTAAATTAAAAAAATAAGATTTATAAAAAAACTTTAAAAGATAAAGCCTAATTTATAAAATCTAGCTGATTGAATTTAATTTAAAAAAAAGAATATGATTTAAAATAATATTTTTAATCATTTTAGTTTTAATAAGTCTTTATTTTCTTTAATTCCTCTTTAAGCTTAATTAGTTATAATTTCATTTCCTTTTTTAAAAAAAGGACTTAAAATCTTTTAAATTATAAAGTTTCACCAAGCTAGATTTTATAAATTAGGCTTTATCTTTTAAAGTTTTTTTATAAATCTTATTTTTTTAATTTAAACTTTTCTTTTAAAAATGATTTTTTGTTTTTGTTCTTGTTCTTTATAATTTAATATTGTTATTTCAATTCTTATGAGTCAATCTTTAAAATCTAAATAAGTGATCGATTGAGCCAAAAAAGATTTAGGCATAAGCAATTATGTAAAATCTATCAATCTAATATTAAGAATAAAAATAAAATTTTATTCTTTAAATATACTTTTTCTTTGAAGAAAAAGATTAAACTATCTATAATTATTATGGAGAGTTTGATCCTGGCTCAGAGTGAACGCTGGCGGCGTGCCTAATACATGCAAGTTGAACGATGAAACTTCTAGCTTGCTAGAAGTGGATTAGTGGCGCACGGGTGAGTAAGGTATAGTTAATCTGCCCTACACAAGAGGACAACAGTTGGAAACGACTGCTAATACTCTATACTCCTACTTAACACAAGTTAAGTAGGGAAAGTTTTTTCGGTGTAGGATGAGACTATATAGTATCAGTTAGTTGGTGAGGTAATGGCTCACCAAGACTATGACGCTTAACTGGTCTGAGAGGATGATCAGTCACACTGGAACTGAGACACGGTCCAGACTCCTACGGGAGGCAGCAGTAGGGAATATTGCGCAATGGGGGAAACCCTGACGCAGCAACGCCGCGTGGAGGATGACACTTTTCGGAGCGTAAACTCCTTTTCTTAGGGAAGAATTTTGACGGTACCTAAGGAATAAGCACCGGCTAACTCCGTGCCAGCAGCCGCGGTAATACGGAGGGTGCAAGCGTTACTCGGAATCACTGGGCGTAAAGGGCGCGTAGGCGGATTATCAAGTCTCTTGTGAAATCTAATGGCTTAACCATTAAACTGCTTGGGAAACTGATAATCTAGAGTAAGGTAGAGGCAGATGGAATTGGTGGTGTAGGGGTAAAATCCGTAGATATCACCAAGAATACCCATTGCGAAGGCGATCTGCTAGAACTTAACTGACGCTAAGGCGCGAAAGCGTGGGGAGCAAACAGGATTAGATACCCTGGTAGTCCACGCCCTAAACGATGTACACTAGTTGTTGGGGTGCTAGTCATCTCAGTAATGCAGCTAACGCATTAAGTGTACCGCCTGGGGAGTACGGTCGCAAGATTAAAACTCAAAGGAATAGACGGGGACCCGCACAAGCGGTGGAGCATGTGGTTTAATTCGAAGATACGCGAAGAACCTTACCTGGGCTTGATATCCTAAGAACCTTATAGAGATATGAGGGTGCTAGCTTGCTAGAACTTAGAGACAGGTGCTGCACGGCTGTCGTCAGCTCGTGTCGTGAGATGTTGGGTTAAGTCCCGCAACGAGCGCAACCCACGTATTTAGTTGCTAACAGTTTGGCTGAGCACTCTAAATAGACTGCCTTCGTAAGGAGGAGGAAGGTGTGGACGACGTCAAGTCATCATGGCCCTTATGCCCAGGGCGACACACGTGCTACAATGGCATATACAATAAGACGCAATACCGCAAGGTGGAGCAAATCTATAAAATATGTCTTAGTTCGGATTGTTCTCTGCAACTCGAGAGCATGAAGCCGGAATCGCTAGTAATCGTAGATCAGCCATGCTACGGTGAATACGTTCCCGGGTCTTGTACTCACCGCCCGTCACACCATGGGAGTTGATTTCACTCGAAGCCGGAATACTAAAATAGTTACCGTCCACAGTGGAATCAGCGACTGGGGTGAAGTCGTAACAAGGTAACCGTAGGAGAACCTGCGGTTGGATCACCTCCTTTCTAGAGTACAAAGTAACTAGTCTCACAACAGTTGCTTCAATATAAACTCAATCATCCTTGTTTAGATTTTAAAGATTGATAAAACAATTAAGAGCAGATGAGTATATCATCTTCCTAATGGGGAATTAGCTCAGCTGGGAGAGCGCCTGCTTTGCACGCAGGAGGTCAGCGGTTCGATCCCGCTATTCTCCACCATACAAAGGGCCTATAGCTCAGCTGGTTAGAGTGCACCCCTGATAAGGGTGAGGTCACAAGTTCAAGTCTTGTTAGGCCCACCATAAATGTCAATCTTAGGCATAAAACTTAAAGCAAGTATATTTATTGCTTATAAAGATAAGTCAAATTCATATATAAGTTTATTTAAAACTTATTGTTTAATTTTGTAATGTATATTTTCTTTAGGTTTTACCTAAATGTTCTTTAACTTATCATTGTTAAGAGTCACAAGCAAGTTTTAATAAAAACAATTTTACTAAACTTGTTAAAGCATAAAATGCTTTTATCTTTTCTTTAGTTAGTACTATTAAGTATTATTAGCTAAATACTTATATAAATACTTATTGAAATTAAATACTTAAATATTTCTATAATTTATAGCAAATATTTCTATATTTATAGAATATATAATTATATGTATTTAAATTAGGAATTAAAATATTTCTATATTTAAATTAAGATTTATTAAGTTAATGCTAATACTATCAAAGAACTTAAACACTAAAGATAAGTTTCAAATTCACAGCTTATATTCTTTGCTTGATTATAAGTATTTGAATGCTTTCCGTCTTAAGATAAAAAACATTTTATTTAAATTATTTAAAAACTTTAACAAGGAAGTGATGCGTTTTAGAATAAAAAAGCTCAAAATAATATTTATATAATCTTTATATATAATCTAATGCTTATATATAAATATGCTTATATGAATCTATTTAATAGCTTTTATGCAAAAACTTTTTTAGTGAATTTAAAACTAAAAAAGATAAAAAGGTAAGCTACTAAGAGCGAATGGTGGATGCCTTGACTGGTAAAGGCGATGAAGGACGTACTAGACTGCGATAAGCTACGGGGAGTTGTCAAGAAACTTTGATCCGTAGATTTCCGAATGGGGCAACCCAATGTATAGAGATATACATTACCTATATAGGAGCGAACGAGGGGAATTGAAACATCTTAGTACCCTTAGGAAAAGAAATCAATAGAGATTGCGTCAGTAGCGGCGAGCGAAAGCGCAAGAGGGCAAACCCAGTGCTTGCACTGGGGGTTGTAGGACTGCAATGTGCAAGAGGTGAGTTTAGCAAAACATTCTGGAAAGTATAGCCATAGAGGGTGATAGTCCCGTATGCGAAAAACAAACCTTAGCTAGCAGTATCCTGAGTAGGGCGGGACACGAGAAATCCTGTCTGAAGCTGGGTCGACCACGATCCAACCCTAAATACTAATACCAGATCGATAGCGTACAAGTACCGTGAGGGAAAGGTGAAAAGAACTGAGGTGATCAGAGTGAAATAGAACCTAAAACCATTTGCTTACAATCATTCAGAGCACTATGTAGCAATACAGTGTGATGGACTGCCTTTTGCATAATGAGCCTGCGAGTTGTGGTGTCTGGCAAGGTTAAGCAAACGCGAAGCCGTAGCGAAAGCGAGTCTGAATAGGGCGCTTAGTCAGATGCTGCAGACCCGAAACGAAGTGATCTATCCATGAGCAAGTTGAAGCTAGTGTAAGAACTAGTGGAGGACTGAACCCATAGGCGTTGAAAAGCCCCGGGATGACTTGTGGATAGGGGTGAAAGGCCAATCAAACTTCGTGATAGCTGGTTCTCTCCGAAATATATTTAGGTATAGCGTTGTGTCGTAGTATAAGGGGGTAGAGCACTGAATGGGCTAGGGCATACACCAATGTACCAAACCCTATCAAACTCCAAATACCTTATATGTAATCACAGCAGTCAGGCGGCGAGTGATAAAATCCGTCGTCAAGAGGGAAACAACCCAGACTACCAGCTAAGGTCCCCAAATCTTACTTAAGTGGAAAACGATGTGAACTTACTTAAACAACCAGGAGGTTGGCTTAGAAGCAGCCATCCTTTAAAGAAAGCGTAATAGCTCACTGGTCTAGTGATTTCGCGCGGAAAATATAACGGGGCTAAAGTAAGTACCGAAGCTGTAGACTTGCACACAACTTAGATTATTTAAGTTTAAAATATAAAACAAGGTAAGTTATATTTTTACTGATTTTTATAGAATTAAAAACAGAAATAAAATTTAAGTCATAATATACTTAAAGCTAAGTAGTTTAAGTTGTGTGCAAGTGGTAGGAGAGCGTTCTATTTGCGTTGAAGGTATACCGGTAAGGAGTGCTCGAGCGAATAGAAGTGAGCATGCAGGCATGAGTAGCGATAATTAATGTGAGAATCATTAACGCCGTAAACCCAAGGTTTCCTACGCGATGCTCGTCATCGTAGGGTTAGTCGGGTCCTAAGTCGAGTCCGAAAGGGGTAGACGATGGCAAATTGGTTAATATTCCAATACCAACATTAGTGTGCGATGGAAGGACGCTTAGGGCTAAGGGGGCTAGCGGATGGAAGTGCTAGTCTAAGGATGTAGGAGCTTATACAGGCAAATCCGTATAAGAATACTCTGAGATCTTAAAGGCTTTTTGAAGTCTTCGGATGGATAGAAGAACCCCTGATGCCGTCGAGCCAAGAAAAGTTTCTAAGTTTAGCTAATGTTGCCCGTACCGTAAACCGACACAGGTGGGTGGGATGAGTATTCTAAGGCGCGTGGAAGAACTCTCTTTAAGGAACTCTGCAAAATAGCACCGTATCTTCGGTATAAGGTGTGGTTCGCTTCGTATTAGGATTTACTCCAAAAGCGAAGAAACTTACAACAAAGAGTCCCTCCCGACTGTTTACCAAAAACACAGCACTCTGCTAACTCGTAAGAGGATGTATAGGGTGTGACGCCTGCCCGGTGCTCGAAGGTTAATTGATGGGGTTAGCATTAGCAAAGCTCTTGATCGAAGCCCGAGTAAACGGCGGCCGTAACTATAACGGTCCTAAGGTAGCGAAATTCCTTGTCGGTTAAATACCGACCTGCATGAATGGCGTAACGAGATGGGAGCTGTCTCAAAGAGGGATCCAGTGAAATTGTAGTGGAGGTGAAAATTCCTCCTATCCGCGGCAAGACGGAAAGACCCCGTGGACCTTTACTACAGCTTGACACTGCTATTTGGATAAGAATGTGCAGGATAGGTGGGAGGCTTTGAGTATATGACGCTAGTTATATAGGAGCCATTGTTGAGATACCACTCTTTCTTATTTGGGTAGCTAACCAGCTTGAGTTATCCTCAAGTGGGACAATGTCTGGTGGGTAGTTTGACTGGGGCGGTCGCCTCCCAAATAATAACGGAGGCTTACAAAGGTTGGCTCAGAACGGTTGGAAATCGTTCGTAGAGTATAAAGGTATAAGCCAGCTTAACTGCAAGACATACAAGTCAAGCAGAGACGAAAGTCGGTCTTAGTGATCCGGTGGTTCTGTGTGGAAGGGCCATCGCTCAAAGGATAAAAGGTACCCCGGGGATAACAGGCTGATCTCCCCCAAGAGCTCACATCGACGGGGAGGTTTGGCACCTCGATGTCGGCTCATCGCATCCTGGGGCTGGAGCAGGTCCCAAGGGTATGGCTGTTCGCCATTTAAAGCGGTACGCGAGCTGGGTTCAGAACGTCGTGAGACAGTTCGGTCCCTATCTGCCGTGGGCGTAAGAAGATTGAAGAGATTTGACCCTAGTACGAGAGGACCGGGTTGAACAAACCACTGGTGTAGCTGTTGTTCTGCCAAGAGCATCGCAGCGTAGCTAAGTTTGGAAAGGATAAACGCTGAAAGCATCTAAGCGTGAAGCTCACTCTAAGATGAATCTTCTCTAAGCTCTCTAGAAGACTACTAGTTTGATAGGCTGGATGTGTAATGGATGAAAGTCCTTTAGCTGACCAGTACTAATAGAGCGTTTGGCTTATCTTTATAAAGCATCACTTCCTTGTTAAGGTTTTTAATAAAGCTTTAAATATTTTTATATGAAATCTTTTAGAAAAATTATATTTTTAAGCTTAATAGAAATCTTACAAGTAAAGTTTATATTAGAACTTGCTCTTAACATTGTTTTTTAAATATTCTAAAATAAAAACTTATTAAAGATAATAATAAATTTAAAAAATAAAAAAGAAGAAAAGAAATAAAAAAGAATAAAAACTAAAAAATAAAAGCTTTATTCTAAACTAGATTTTTCAAAGAATATTTAAATAACAATGTCCGTGATTATACAGATGTGGAAACGCCTTGCTCCATCCCGAACCAAGAAGCTAAGCACATCGTGGGTGATGATACTACGCCTTACTGGCAGGGGGAAAGTAACTCATTGCGGACTTGTTAGACTGCTTTATTATTCTTAGTTTTTCTTTCTTTTATTTCAATCTTTTAAATTATTATTGTGTAGAGGCTTATGGTTTATTTTATAGTATTTATACTTGTATAATATATTATTTATATTTTTAATATTTATGCTTATAGTATTTTTTATTTTTAAATTGAAAAATTAATTTATTTATTAAATAAGTTTTATGTATTGATAGAATTAAATGGTAATGATGAGAATATGAGTTGAATGGTTTTTAGCTTTAAGATTTTTTAATTTATATATTCTAACTTATTGGTTTTTTAATTTATTATAATTTTTAGTATCACTAAAATAGAATTCTTATATATTATTATTGTGTTGTTACTTGTTTATATATTCTTAGCACTTATAATTTATCATGCTTTGGTTTTAATATTTTAGTAAGCATGTTTAAAAGTTTATAGTGTTTTTAAATTTAAATTATTAAATGAGGATTTATAAAGTGTCTTGATAAAATATGAAAATTTATAATTTAAATTTTAAAGTATTTTTACTTGAAGCAAGGAGTAATAGTTTGATTATTAAGGCTTATGATTCTTGTGAAATAGTAGAGTTTAATAAAGAAATGATTGAAGGTTGAAGATAGGTAAAAGAATTATAGAAAAAAAGAAATGCATTGAGTTTAATTTCATCTTTTAAATCATTGGTTAAGGTTTTTAGTATTAATATTACTAAAAGATAGAATTCTTTTGAATTATTTCTTATTGCTTTTATAATAGAGTTAGAATACTTCTTTATTTTTAAAATTATTTTAGTTTTTGTATTTTATGATCAAAATAGTATTAATAATTTATATAAGTTAATAGATAAAAAAGTATTATTATAAATTATATATTTATTATAAAAGTAGAATAAAATTTATCACTTAAATTTTAAACAATGTTTAAGCTTTATTTTTAAAATTTCAATCTTTTATATAGTATTTAAAAAAATATAAAAGAATATTGCTATTTTACTTTTTAATGATATATTCAAATATAATTTAGTTATTTTTAAAAAACATAGTATAAGATTTTAGTATGTAGTTTTATTAAGATGTAATATTTTTTTTGATTAAAATATAACTATAAAAAATAAATGAATATAGCTTGTCTTTATATTTTAAAGACAAGCTATAAGTTTAAAATTCTTTTCTTGTATCCATAGACCCTAAGATTTTTCCTGTTTTTGGATCAACCATTATAGCATTTACATCTCCCATATAAGGTTTTTGCGTAATTTTATATCCCATTTTTTCAAGTTTAATTTGTACATCTTTGATGATTCCAAAAGGTTCTGTTCTTATTTCATCAGGTAACCATTGCATATGAAATCTTGGAGATTCTACCGCAGTTGAAATATCCATTTTGTGATCGATTACATTTGAAATTACTTGCAAGACAGTAGTAATAATTCTAGATCCACCTGGACTACCTACTACCATAAATACTTTTCCATCTTTAAGTATAATAGTTGGACTCATTGAGCTTAAAGGTCTTTTTTTAGGTTCTATGGCATTGGCTTGTCCTCCTACAAGTCCATATAAATTTGGAACTCCTGGTTTGATTGAAAAATCATCCATTTCATCATTGAGTAAAAATCCTGCACCTTCTACAGCAGCACCTGAACCATAACTTGCATTAATAGTATAAGTAATACTTACTGCATTACCTTTGCTATCTAGTACAGAATAATGAGTTGTGTTGGTACCTTCATGAATTTGCCCTAAACCTGGTTTAACTTGTGAACTTGGTATAGCTTTATCTTTTGGAATGTTTGTATAAATTTTTTTAGCATATTCTTTACTTGTAAGTTTATCAAGAGGAATATTTACAAAATCAGGGTCTCCTAAATATTCTGATCTATCTGCATAAACTTGACGCATTGCTTCTGCCATAATATGTAAGGTTTTAGAGCTTCCAAAACCTAAATTTTCTATATCAGCATTTTCCATAATGTTTAAAATTTGTACAATATGGGCACCACCACTACTAGGTGGAGACATGGAGATAATATCATAACCTCTGTAGCTGCCTTTTATGGGTTTTCTCCAAATGGCTTGATATGAAGCTAAATCTTCTTTGCTTATAATACCTTTGTTTTTAACCATATCAGCTACTATTAAATCGGCAATTTTTCCTTTATAAAAAGCATCTGGTCCTTCTTTAGCAATGAGTTTTAAGGTTTTTGCTAAATCTTTTTGAATGAATAAATCTCCGCTTTTATAAGTGCTACCATCCTTTTTAAGGAAATATTTACTTGAAGTACTAAATTGTTTAAATATATCTTTGACTTCTAGCATAGTTTGTTCTTGTCTATCATTGATAAGATAGCCTTTTTCAGCTAGTTTTATAGCAGGTTCTATTAAGTCGCTTAATTTCATGGTACCATAGCGTTCTAGCATTGCACTCATCCCTTTAACTGTTCCTGGTACACCAGCTGCTAAATAACCTATAGTAGAGGCATCTTTAATTACTTCTCCTTTGCTATCAAGATACATATCTTTGCTTGCTTTTAAAGGAGCCATTTCTCTAAAATCAAGAGTTGTATTTTCACCATTTGCTAAGTGGATAACAGCAAAACCGCCACCTCCTATATTACCTGCTGAAGGATGCACTACAGCTAAAGCATAGCCCACAGCAACAGCTGCATCTATGGCATTTCCTCCTTTGTCAAGAACAGATTTGCCTATTTTATTAGCTAGTTCATGACTTGATAAAACAAGTCCTGTGCCGCTTTTATCTTTTATGGGCGCATTAGCAGCACCAAAACCTAATGTGAATGAAATGATAAGCATAATCAAATAACGCATTTTAATCCTTTTTAGAATAATATGATAAGAATATATGATAAGAATAATTGTAACAAAACTAGTGACATTTATAAATTTAAAAATAAGATATTTTGGAAAATATATTAAAAAATCAATTTATAGTGTATCAAAATTTCTCATTATTAATAAGAAATTTTGCAAGAGTTGGATAGTTAAAATGATAGGTGATTTAAAAGATCAAATCTTGTAATTTAATCTTTTAAATAGTATTCTATGGTTGATACTACTCTTATAGTTTTGATATAAGGAGTATTTTTATCTCTATTGCTTATGCTAAATTGTCCCTGGGATGCTTTTTTTATTTTTCCTAAACTGCTTTTTGAATCTTGAGCAAATTTGATTGCTGAATTTCTTGCATTGATTGTAGCTTCTTCTATCATTTGTGGTTTTATGTCATTAAGTTTTGTGTAAAGATATTCTATATCATAATCATCAATTTTTAGCACTACCCCTTCTTTTATAAGTTTTGAAATTTTTTCTAATATGGTTTTACCAAGTTTTACATTGTTAGTATATAAGAGTAAATTTCCTGTGCCTACATATCTGTATATAGTTTGATTATCGCTACTATAAGGATCGCTTAATTTGTCTATAATATTTGGAGCACTATGACTTATTTCATTTGATTTTACACCTTGTTCTTCTAAGAATTTGATTATATTTTGCTTATCTTGATCTAGTTCTTGATATAAATTGCTAAGATTGTTGCTTGATCTTGTAAATTTTATAGGGAATATCAAAGTATCAGCCTCTACATCTTTTTGACTTAAACCTTTAACAGTTACACTTCTTTGTAGGCTTTTAAATTCACTAAAGCTTTTATAAAAACTTATAGCAAGTATTAAACTAGCTAGTATGATAGCTAATGATATTATAAAAGCATTTGTTTTCATTAATTTTTACTCCTTTAATATTTTAAATTTATTTAGAAAATATATCATATTTGCCATTAAAATACAAGTACACATTATAAAAGCAAGCATTACAGGTGTGTTAGCATTGGCAATTCCAACTATAAAAGAAATTAAACCTGCAAAAGCAAATTGTACCGTGCCAAGTGTAGCAGAAGCTGTTCCACTATGTTTTTTAAATCTTGCCATAGCTAAAGTTGTGGTATTGGGTGCAATAAAACCAAGCATGGCTATACTTGTAAAAATGCTTATTTCAAAAAGTAAAAAATGAGGATAAAAAAAGGCATTTATAAGTAAAATAATACTAGATATAAACATTATTATTAAAGCTTTTGCAAGTATTTTTTCATTTTTAAAATAATATATCAATCTTGTATTTATATTTGCACAAATGATAAATCCTAAAGCATTAATACCAAAAAATAAGGCAAATTTTTGTTCGTTTAAATTAAAAAATTGTGTAAAAACAAAACTTGAACCTGTAATATAAGCAAACATAGCTGCTAAGGCTAAGGAGGCGCAAAGTATATAGGTTAAAAATTGTTTATCATTTAAAACTAATTTATAGTTTTTTATTGTACTGTAATAAGAAAATTTTTGATTGATAAAATAAGATTTTGATTCTTTAAAGCTAAAAAATATCATTAAAAAAACTAAAATTCCTAAAATAAATAAAGTTATAAAAATGCTATGCCATGAAAAATATTTTAATAAAAACCCTCCAAAACTAGGTGCAAGCATAGGAGCAAGAGAGACAAAAACCATCATCAAAGCAAAAATACCAGTTGCTTCTTTAATTTCAAATAAATCATTTACAATTGCTCTTGCAATTACTACCCCAGCACAACCTCCAAGTGCTTGAAAAAATCTTAAAGCAATAAAAATGTAGATATTATCAATAAGTGCGCATAATAAGCTTGAGATAATAAAGATAAACATTCCTGTTAAAGCAGGAATTTTGCGTCCGTAAATATCGCTTAATGGGCCATATATAAGTTGTCCTATAGAAAAAGCAATAAAAAAACTTGCTATACTAAGTTGAGTTAAAAAGGAGTTGGTTTGAAAGCTTTGTTTTATATGAGTGAGTGCAGGTAAATACATGTCTGTAGAAAATGGAGCAATGCTTGACATTAAGGCAAGTATGAATATGAGTTTAAATTTTGTAAAGCCATGAATTTGAGTGTGTTTTTGCATTTTATAATCCTCATTACACTTTTAAAAAATGATTGTAACAAGTCAATCTTATAACAATCTTTGTTTTTGTATGTTAAATTTATATAAAATTTTTAAGGAAGTATGATGCAAAATTTAAATCAAAATGAACAAATTAAATGTCCAAATTGTATGAGTTTTATTGATATAAATGCAGTTTTGTATTCACAAATTTTAAATAAAGCAGAGCAAGAAATTCAAAAACGTAAGCAAGAATTTGAAAGTGAAATGAATGATAAAAAAATTAAATATGCTAAAGTTTTAAATGAGCTTAAAACTCAACAAATGAACCAAGAAAATATTATAAATGAACAAGTAAAGCAAAAAATTTCTATAGAGGTAGATAAGCTTAAACAAGAATTTTTTATGCAAACGCAAAATTTCCAAAAAGAATTTAGTGAAAAATTTAAAAAAGAGCATGAAGATGAACTTAAAACCATGCAAGAAGAATTAGATAAAAAAAGTGCAATATTAAGTCAATTATATAACATAAAAGCTGAAAATGAAAAACTTAAAAGAGAGCAAAAAGAAAACGAGGAAAGATTAAAATTGCAAATTAAACAAGAAGCTTTTAAAGAATTTCAAGAAGGAGAAAATAAGCGTTTTGAGATTGAAAGAGAAAAAATACGTTTTGATTATGAAAGGCGTATAGACGAAGAAAAAATGGAAGTTAAAAAGCTTCAAATACAGCTTAATAGTGTAAATCAAGAACTTGATGTAGCAAAACGTAAGATAGATCAAGGTTCGCAACAACTTCAAGGCGAGGTAGCAGAATTACTTGTTCAAGAATATATTCAAAATGAATATTTGGGTGATGAAGTTAAAGAGGTGCCAAAAGGTGTAAATGGAGCAGATTGTTTACATATAATTAAGGATAATTTTGGAAATGTTTGCGGCAGTATTTTATATGAGGTTAAACGTACGAAAGAATTTAATAAAGAATGGCTTGATAAACTTAAACTTGATAGTATAGCAGCAAAAAGTGATATAGCGGTTTTAATTACAAAAACTATGCCAAAAGAAAAAGAAAAAACGCATTATAAAGAAGGAATTTTAATTTGTACTTTTAACGAGTTTAAAGGGGTTTTAGCTGTGCTTAGAGAAAGTATTATGAATGCTTATAAATTAAAAAATACTTTAAAAAATAAGGATGAAAAAAATTATATTTTATATGAGTATTTAAATTCTAAGGAGTTTAATACTCAAATTACTTTTATACTTAAAACTTATCAAAAAATGAAAGAAGAATTAGAAGCTGAAAAAAGAGCCTTTCAAAATATATGGAAAAAAAGAGAAAAAGCTATAGAGCATTTAAGCTTTAATTCTACAGCTATAGTAAGTTCTTTAAATGCTATATTTAGTGATTTAAAAGGTGGAAATTTAATAGGAGAAGAAGGGCTTAAAAGTCTTGAAAATTTAGCTAAAGAAGAAGATTTGTTTTAAGGTATGAATTAAGTATAAAAAATATTTTTTATACTTAAAAAATTATAAAAAGCTAGTATCATTACCATGGGTTATAGAAATTTGTTTTTTATAGAATCTAAATTTTTTTCTAAAATTTTTAAATTATTTGCAAGATCTTTTTTAAAGTCTATAAAAAAAGGATTGCTTAAAGTGGCTATAAGATAATAATTTTGTTTAGAAAAAATATGATCAAGAGTAAAATTTTTATGCTTAAGTTTGGTATAAATTTTTTCTTTATCTTTAAATTGAGTATTTTTATTTGTTTTTATAATTTCAAGTAAAATTCCACAAAATAAGTTTTTATTTAGATCTAGAAATTGTATATCATAAATTTTAAAATCTTTCAATTCAAAACAATTTTGACTTTGGAATTCTTTTAAATTTTCTATAAGTTCTAGTTTAAGAAAATCTTTTTGGCTCAAACCTTCTTTTTTAAATTTTGCTCCAATGCGTCTTAAAAACAAATTTAATACTTTAATCTCCCAATCTTTTTTGGCTAGTTTAAGTTTTTTAGAGGTAAAATTAAAGAAAAAAATGCCTACAAATACACTTGCAATTATAGCAATTAAAATATCTTTTATAAAAACAAAAATTAAAAAAGCTATAAGTAAAGCCTCTAAAATACTTAAAAATTTTAAGATACCTAAACGTTTAAGTATATAGAATCTTTGATTTTCTAAATTTTTTAAATCCATTTAAGATTTTGTTTTTTCCATTCTTTTTCTTTGAGTTGGATCAAGATAACGCTTGCGAACACGAATATTTAAAGGGGTTACTTCAACAAGTTCATCTTCTTCTATCCATTCTAGTGCCCTTTCAAGGCTTAATTTTCTAGGGGGAACAAGTTTAATAGCATCATCGCTTCCGCTAGCTCTTACATTAGTAAGATTTTTTCCTTTAATAGGATTAACATCTAAATCATTAGGGCGTGAATGTTCGCCTATAATCATACCAGTATACACTTTAGTTTGAGGTTCTATAAAAAGCACTCCACGTTCTTGAAGATTAAATAAAGAATAGCCTAAAGCTACACCATTTTCCATAGAGATTAAAGCTCCATTATTGCGTTTTTCTACTGCACCGCTAAAAGGACGGAATTCTAAAAAGCTATGATTCATCACTCCTTCGCCTTTAGTATCGGTTAAAAATTGACTTCTAAAGCCTATAAGACCTCGTGCAGGGATTTCAAATTCTAATCTTGTTTGTCCATCTCCTGTAGGTGCCATGGTTTTCATTTCTGCTTTTCTTTTTCCAAGTTTTTCTATGACTGCACCGCTAAATTCTTCAGGTACATCAATCACTAAGTGTTCAAAGGGTTCTGTTTTAATCCCATTTTCTGTTTTTACAATAACCTCAGGTCTTCCCATGCAAAACTCAAAACCTTCTCTACGCATATTTTCAGCTAAAATAGTAATTTGAAGTTCACCTCTACCGCTTACTTTAAATTTACCTTCTCCTGTGCTTTCATATTTCATTGCTATATTCGTTTTCATTTCTGCTTCTAGGCGTTCAGAGATTTTATTTGAGGTTACATGTTTTCCTTCTGTACCTGCTAATGGTCCATCATTTACAGAAAAAACTATACTTAAAGTAGGTTCTTCAATGTGCAAAGGATCAAGAGGCATAGGATTGTTTGGATTTACTATACTATCGCCCACATCCAAAGCATCAAAGCCTGCTATAGCTACAATATCACCACTTTTTGCTTCTTCAATATCCATTTTTTCCAAACCCATAAAACCTATAAGTTTAGAAATTCTACCATTTACCTTGGTGCCATCAGCTTTTGCAAGCATAACATTTTGATTTTTTTTAACAATACCATTAAAAATTCTTGCAATACCTATTTTTCCTACAAAATTGTCATATCCTAAGGTGAAAACTTGAAGTTGCAAAGGATTATCATTTGTGCCACTTGGAGCAGGAACACGCTCAAGTATAGTTTTAAAAAGTGGTTCCATATTATCACTTGTATCATTTATGTCAAGTTTGGCATAGCCATTTTTAGCTGCAGCATAAACAATAGCAAAGTCAAGCTGCTCATCATTAGCATCAAGGGCTACAAAAAGATCAAAAATTTCATTAATTACTCTTTCAGGATCTGCAGTAGGTTTATCTATTTTATTGATTACAACTATGGGTTTAAGTCCTAAAGACAAGGCTTTTTTTACTACAAATTTAGTTTGTGGCATAACGCCTTCTTGTGCATCTACTAAAAGTAAAACTCCATCTATCATTTTTAAAACACGTTCAACTTCTCCACCAAAATCAGCATGCCCTGGAGTATCTATGATATTGATTTTTGTGCCTTTATAGTTGATGGCTGTATTTTTTGAAAGTATGGTAATGCCACGTTCTTTTTCTATATCGTTACTATCCATAACACGTTCTGATATTTGTTCTCTTTGACTAAAGGTACCTGATTGTTTTAATAATTCATCTACCATAGTAGTTTTACCATGGTCAACGTGAGCTATAACTGCAATATTTCTAATATTTTCCAAATTCTTCTCCAAAGCTAAATTTTAAAAGCTTAAATTGTACAAAAATTTAGCTTAAATTAAAAAGCAGCACAATATGGAACGTTTTTTGCTTTAATAAAGTTTAGTCAAGAAGGAGGCTAAAATGTCAAAACCATTAAATAAAGAGATTTTTATAGAATTTCAAAATGATTTGCTTAAGAGAAAAAATGAAATTTTATTGCAAGTTTTAAATCTTTTAGAAATTTTTAGATCAAATAAAATCGGGAAAATGGCTAGAATTTCAAGTGAACTTACAGAAATTTTAGAAAATGAAAACAATTTAGAACATATTTTAAAAGCTAAAAATTTAGAAGAGCTTTTAAATATTTTAAGCAATTTAAATAAAGATAAAATGATCAAAGTATATGAGATTGCTTATTTAAAAGAGCAGTTTCCCAATGTAATGGTGGATAAATTTTTAAAATAATTTTTTAAGGAAAAATAATGTCAAATTTAGCTCCGAAGCATGATGCTTTAAATCTTGTACCAAGTAAGGTTTCTACTAATACAAGTAAAAATAAAGATCACGAAGCTAATAATAAAAATTTAATGCAAAATGATACAGAAAGTTTTTTAAATTCTTTACTTGAATCTATTGATAAGAGTAATGAATTTTTACCTGATCATATGAAAATTAGTGAAAAGCAAGTGTTTAATGAGACTATGCCTAGGCTTAATCAAGACTCGTTTGATGAAAAGGATAAGATAAGTATTTTTGAATCTGCTTCTTTTATGCAAATTCTTTCTTTACTTGATAAATTACAAATTGATACAGTAGATATTAAACTAGGAAATCTTTCTTCTCAGCTTGTTGATTTAATTAAAACAGAAGAAAATTTTAATATCTTAAAAACTGCTTCTAATCTTGAGGATCTTTTAGATATTGCTAAAGAACTAGGCTTAAATGTAAAAAATATTAAAATTGATTGTGTAGATGAGCTTAAAAAAACTTTTCCCAATTTAGATAAGATCTACTTTTTTAAAGATATTAATAATAATGTTTTTAAAAAAGTGGTTGAAGATAAAATTAATCATATTCAAAAAAATTCACCGCATCATTTAGAGCATATAAACCATTTAAATCATACTGCTTCTAAAATAAGTCCCAAAGAAAGCACTTCTTTATTATCTCAAACCTTAAAAAATTTAGATTCTATACTTTCATCTAAAAAAAATAAAAACGAGAAAGATAATAAAACAAAACCAAAAATACAAGAGGATTTATCAGATCTAAAAAATGATTTAAAAAATATTAAAAGCGATGAAGCAGTAAAAAATCCAAGTAAAGAAGATTTAAATACAAAAGATAAAAAAAATCAAAACGATCATCCTAAAGAAAAAATAAAAGAGTTAAAACATGATCAAAAGCAATCAAATAATATTAAAGATGAATTTAAAGAAGTTAAAAAAGAAGAACAAACCAAGATTGTAAATAAAGAGTCAAAAGATAGTCCTGTAAGTGAAAATACTAAAGACTTGCAAAAAATAAACTCGCAAAATAAAACATTTAATCAAAATGAGAATAAAGTTCAAGAAAAAGAGAATTTAAAACAAGAAGATGCAAAAGATCAAAATAAAAATGTAAAAAATCAAAAAGATTTAAATGTTTATAAGCACTCAAATCAAGAAGTAATTAAAGAAAATCAAAATTTGACCCTAAATACTATGTCAAAAGACTTTATTCCGTCTAAAGAGCCTAAAACTAATGTTAAAGAAAATCAAGATTTAAAAGTAAATATTTTTGATCAAAAAGTTAATTTTGACAATTTGCAAAAAGATCAGATCGTACAAAATAAAGATAGTAATCAAAATCCTACTAATACAAATAAAGAAGTTTTTATTCAAGAACAAACAAAAATAAATACTGAAAATGGGGATAAAAATACTTTAGAAGAATTAAATTCTTTAGTTAAAGATTTAAATAAAATTACACATAATACTAATAAAAATATTATTCTTAAAGAAACTTTTCAACATTTTTCTCAAGATTTAAAAGATGCTTTAGATCAGTATAAACCCCCTGTCACTAAACTTAGCATTACATTAAATCCTAATAATCTTGGAGAAGTAGAAGTAACTTTAATTCAAAGAGGGAATAATCTTCATATTAATTTTAATTCTAATACAAATGCAATGAATTTGTTTATACAGCATCAAGCTGAGTTTAAAAATTCCCTTGTAAATATGGGATTTACTGGGCTTGAGATGAATTTTAGCGATCAAAGTAAAAAAGAACATAATCAAAATAAAGGTAAAAGTCGCAACGGTCAAGGTTTTAAAGAAGCTTTAGAGGGAAAAAATGAGAATGAAAAAATTAATCTAGAGCTTGTTTTAGCAAAATATTTTTAAGTTGGAATACTTATTGCTTTAGTTAAATATATTAAAGCATTAAAAGGAGTTTATAAATGATATCTTCAACAGATTGGAATAGTGCTTCAAATTCAAATCCTACTCATACTACAAGAGAAACCACTAATAATTCAGGTATAGTAAGTAATCCAAATGCCACTTTAGATAAGGATGCATTTTTAAAACTTCTTTTAGTAGAACTTCAACATCAAGATCCAACAGATCCTATGGATAGTGATAAAATGCTAACTCAAACTTCTCAACTTAGTGCACTTGAAATGCAGCAAAATACTAATATTACTATGCAAAAAATAGTTGAAGCCATGCAAAAACTCTCAGATTCTTTTAGTACAAGTATGAGTACTTCAGCCTTAGGAGCTATTGGAAAAATGGCAACGGTTGAAAATAATAAAATCAAACTTACAGGTCCAGATGAGCTTATTACTCTTAAAATGTATTTACCAGAAGATTCTGATAAAAATGGGGTAAGTTTAGAAATTTATGATAGCAATGATAAACTTGTTTTTAGTGAAAAAAGTGGTGCTGGATCTATTTCAAAAGGTTTATTTACTATGGAATGGCCAGGAAGAAATAATGATGGCGTTTATGCAGGAGACGGTGAATACACTGTTAAAATGGTTTATAATAATAAAAATGGCGAAAAAGTTACTGCAAGTTATGGAACTTATCCTATAGAAGGTATTAAATTTGTTGAGGGAAGAGCATATGCAAAAATGGGTGGTCAATATGTAAGCTTTGATGATATATCTGAGATTTCTGATTATAAATCTGGTCTTTCTTCATCTTTAAGGGGTAATATTTCAAATGATGATTTAAAACCAGATGATAGTTTAAACTCAGATTCTTCTGATTCTAAAGAAGATGAAGATCAAGAAGAAAAGGCATAAGACATGATGAATGCTTTTTATAACGGGATTAGTGGGGTAAAAAGCAATAGCTTTGGTATTGATGTTGGTGCTAATAATATTGCAAATGTTAATACTACGGGTTTTAAGCATTCTGATGCGCAATTTAAAGATATTTTTTATACAACTGTAATCACTCAATCAACTAATCCTGCTCAAGGAGGCTATGGTAGTGGAGCTTTAGCTTCTCAGACAATTTTTGAACAAGGAGCTCTTGTTGCTAGTGATGGAGAATTTGATGTAGCTTTATTAGGAAAAGGTTTTTTTGGAGTTTTGGGTTCTGATGGCAATGCTTATTATACTAGAAATGGAGTATTTAGAAGGGATGCTAATGGATTTTTAGTGGATTCTTATGGAAATTTTGTTTTAGGGACAATGAATCCTAGTTTTGTAGGTATTAATTATAGCGATAGAGTAGCTAAGCTTATGGGAGATTATCTTAATACTCAAGGTCCTGTAAATAGTGGTTTTACTGTTAATTCAGATGATTTTTTTGATTTAGGTACAACAGCATCACAAGGAGCAATTAAAGTTCCTAAAAATATGTATTTACCTCCTCAAGTAACTCAAAATGTAAAATGGAGCGGGAGTTTAAATACAAATACAACAACTGAAGTGGTTAAAGAAGAGCTTGATCCTAATCAATTTAGTATTACTAAAACCCAAGATGGAAAATACGTAGTTAGTGGTAGTGTGAGCAAAGAAGATGTTTTTAGTGCTAAGGCTGGAGATAGAATACTTTTAAATTTTGTAGATGCTAATGGTGTTAAAATGAGTTTTGAAACAAGTTTAGATGAAAATTTAAATTTTATAAGTAATGAGCTTGATTTAAAAGGTTTAGATGAAAATAGTCTTAAACTTGATACAGCACAAATTGCAACAGAACAACAAAAGGCTAATAAGGATGTTTTAGAATCTTTTATTTATAATGCAGATGGAAGTAAAAGTACTCTTAGGATCACTCTTGAAAGAATTTTACCTCAAGTAGGAGATGATATACAATATAAAGCTAGTGCACAAATTTATGATTCTGATGGAAATGCTATAGGTGATCATGTTGAAGGGACTATACTTTTTGATAAAAATGGAGCTTTGCTTAAAAATAGTATAGCAAGTATTACAAATCCTAATGGTGGAAGGATTAATATAGACTTAGGAAGTCCTTATGATGCTAATAAACCAGGGTCAGGCTATGCCGGACTTTATATTAAAGAAGGTTATTCAAATGATATTTTAGTTCAACAAGATGGGGTAGCTGAAGGTTTTTTTAGACAATATGGTATAACAGATGATGGTAGCATTATTGCACAATTTAGCAATGGTAAAAATGCTATAGTTGGAAAACTTGCTTTATATAATTTTATTAATGAACAAGGGCTTTCAGCTATGGGCGATAATATATTTACCCCAACAGCAAATAGCGGTGAAGCAAGTTTTATTTTTAAAGATGGGCAAGTTGTTAATACTGCTAAATTTAAAGGAGGTTATTTAGAGCAATCTAATGTCGATTTAAGTGTAGAGCTTTCAAATCTTATAGTTATGCAAAAAGCATTTGATGCTAATTCAAAAAGTATTACTACAAGTGATCAAATGATACAAAAAGCTATTAATATGAAAAGATAATTTAAAGATTGTTTTTTCGTAGATCTTTAAAAAGAGCTTTGATTTTTTTAATTTCATTTTCGTTATAATCATTATTAGATTTGATATAATTTTTTTCTTGTTCTTTTTCAAGGTAGAAAACCCTTTTATAATCTTTTGGACTTATAAGGTGTTTTAATTCGTTTTCGTTGTAACTTTTTGGATAAAATTTTAAAAAATTATTTTGACCTATATTTTGGGTTTGGATATAAATTTTAACCTTGTAAATCATTTCATCTAAACAGCTTAATTTTGTGCTAATATCATGTTTTAGTTTAATAAATCTTTTATATGAACTACTAAGTTCATTATATTTTTCTATAGTGTGTGGGTTTTTGATTTGTTGGAATTTTATGATTTTGATTTGATTTTTAATGAGATAATCATAATAATTGTGCATTTTATTAATGGTTGTATAAAGTTTATTTTTCACTTTAAGACATAGGTTTTTCATATTTTCGTATTCTTGATCATATTGATTTTTCATAGGAAATAATGGAAAAATATTAACACTATTATTAGATTTTAAATCATTAGCTATGATTAAATTTTTTCTAGGATATAAGATATTGTTTGTAAGTAAGTTATAAATATAAATATTTTCTGCTTTTATGGTTCCACCTGTACAATTTTCTACAAAAATATTTTTAGCTACAACATTCCCGTATTCTAAATTGTTTATATATACTGTATCAGCTTGTAAATTTCCTTTATGTGTTTTAATATAAATATTTTCTGCAAAAATTTCGCTATTTGTGTGAGTTGAGCCTTTTATACTCATATTTTTTGCATAAACTTGTACTGAACCAATGTTAGCATTTATTTTTATATTCGAAGCTTGTATATTAATAGTGTTTGATTTAGTGGTATTTTGATTTAAATAAGATATTTTCGATAAATTTGTATCATTAATAATACTATAGCCTATATGATCTTTATTTAAAAATCCGTGATTTGCGCTAAAATATTGAATTCTATCATCTAATTCTTGAGTATAAATACTTTCATCTTTTATAATAAAAGGGTTTTGAAGAAAATTGATAGGGTTTATATGAAGTATTTCTCCTTTTAAATTGCGTCCTTCTTTTCCAAGAATTTTATAAATATATTCAAAAAGTAGTTCATTTTTTTGAATACTCTTATATTTTTTTTCCTCTTCGGTCAAATTATTATTAGTATATATTTCATCTATATCTTTGTGAAAAATAATTTCATCAATTTTTTTATGTTCTATTTTATCCACCCCTTTGGCAATGGCAAGATTTAATTTTTTAATAGATTGATTTTTTTGCATAGATAAAACAAATTTATCAATTTTTTTGTATATTTTTTTATCCAATCTTAAAATTAAAAATTTACGCTTTATCATTGTTTTATAAATATTTTGTAAAAGATCGAATTTTAAATTCGGATAGTATTGGAAATCATCCATAAAAGTAATATAAGCTTTTAGATAGGTTAAATTAGCATTTGATTTAAATCGAATGATAAAGTTTTCTTTTTGTGTTTTTGGATAAATTTCTATAATAAATTTTTGAATTATAGTATCATAATTTTTTACAAAAAAATCATCTGTATAAAATAAGTTAAAATCTTTTCTTTCGTAAATTTTAGTTTTTGGTGGTTTTATATTGGAACATAAAAGTTTAAAATCAATAATTCTAAAATCAAGAATTTCATCTGTATTTTTTTGTTCATATTTTAAGCTTTCAAAAGGATCAAAAGTTTCTAAGGTTTTTATTTGAAAATCCATTCCTCCTCCCTATTTTTTAGAAAAATATAAACATTTTTAAAAATACTTTAAATAATTTTTATTACAAATTTTTAGTTTTAGTGCTATTGTTTTTATTAAAATATACTTTATATATTTAGCACTGAGAAATCTTTTATTTAAATTTATAAATTTCTCTTAATAATATAATAATAATTACTTTTTGGAAAATAAAACAATAATATTTAAAATCAATATGAAAAATTGATATAAAATATTACTAATTTGTTACTTTTTTATACACTAAAATTTTAGTTTTTATAATTTAAGCCTTTTTAAGTATAGTATGATATAATAATTAAGCCTTTTCTTAGACCTGTGCAATATTATTTTTAAGAATCGCTTCAGGGTGGGAACACAGCAGAGCACTTGATTTTAGTGTGTGCCGCAGTTATCTGGGGAAGGGTTTATTAATAAAGAAAATTCCTTTATTATTGTTTAGCTATATTTTAATTTATACTTAGTTTATTATATACTGCTAAAAATTTTTAAATGTATGTTTGACGATTGAGTTAGAACTTGTCTTTTTTTGTAATTATTAAATAAATCTTGTGAAATTTATTTAATTACATTATTAGGTTAATTTTCCTGGGTATTAATTTAAGATACATTTAATTTGCAATATAGGTTTTTTACTTTAGTAATATTTTAAATGAAAACTGCTTTGGTGAAAGATTTTAGATTTTATTAAATAATTTCTAGGATATTAATATCCTAGAAATTATTCTATAAAACCACTTGCTATAACTTTATCGGCATCATAAAAGACCGCCATTTGTCCACTAGCTAAACCATAAACAGGTTCTTTTAATGCAATTTGTGCGCTTTGATCTTCATTGATGATAACCTTACAAGAAGTTGATTTAGATCTATAGCGTATTTTAACTTCACAATCAAGTTCTTTAGCATCAATAAAAAGATTAATGTTTTTTAAGTTAAATTTGCTGATTTTAAGTTCTTCTTTGGTGCCCACTATGATTTGATTTTCTTTAGGATTAATTTTTAAAACAAAGTGCGGTTCGTGAGCTCCTCTTACTTCAAATCCACGTCTTTTTCCTATGGTGTAGTGCATATAACCTTCATGTCTTCCCACAATTTGTCCGCTACTATTTAAAACTTCACCTGGAATTTTTGTATCCATAAATTGATCTAATACTTGTATATAAGTATCTTCAACAAAGCAAATTTCAGAACTTTCTTTTTGGGTTGCAAAAGATTTTAAAACTTCTATAGTAGAGGCAAATTTTTTTACATCTTCTTTTTTCATTTCTCCAAGAGGAAAAATAAGATACTTTAAAGCTTCTTTGTCTGCATTAGCTAGAAAATAACTTTGATCTTTATTGGTATCTAGTGCAGTATGAATAAGATTATTTTTCACTCTTGCATAATGCCCTGTGGCAAGTTTTTCACAACCTAGACTTTTTGCAAATTCTAAAAGTTTGCCAAGTTTGATGAAGCGATTGCATAAAGCACAAGGATTGGGCGTTTTACCTTCTTTATAAGTGTCTACAAAAGGCATATAAACTTTATTTTTAAAATCTTGTTGAAGATCTAAAATATGATAAGGAATTTGTAAAAAATTTGCAACTTTTTCTACTTTTTTAATATTTTCTTCGTGATAATTAGCTTTGCCATGAAGTTTCATATAGCAAGCTATAATTTCATGTCCTTCTTGTTTAAGTTTATAAGCACTTACTGTGCTATCAACTCCACCACTCATAGCGACTAGAATTTTCATTAAATTTCCTTTAAAGTGTTTATTATAAAATCTAAGTCGTCAGTGATTTCATACTTTAACTCATCTCCTTTGGAAATTACTTCAAGTTTTAGCAAAGAATTTCTGACGAACTCATGAAAAGCTTGCCAAAATTCTTTCCCAAACAAAATAATAGGAACATCTTTTTTAAATTCAAGTTGTTTTAGTGCAAGAATTTCGCACAATTCATCTAGTGTTCCAAAGCCGCCTGGGAAAACCACAAAAGCTAGACTCTTTTCAATAAGAGCCATTTTGCGTATGGCTAAGCTCTCAAAAGTAATATTGTATTCTACAAAATCATTGAGTTTTTGCTCATGAGGCAAAAAGATATTAAATCCTATAGATCTCATTGAATTTGTATTATTTTTTTGCAAAAAAGCACCTTGGTTGGCTGCGCGCATAATGCCACCACCACCACCACTGATGACACAAAAACCGTTATTTACGCATTTTTGTGCTAAAATTTTGGCTTGTTGATAGTAAAAGCTATCCTCTTTAAGTCTTGCTGAGCCAAAAAAAGTAATAGTTTTTTTCAGTTGAGGTATATTTTTTAATTTCTCAACATCTTTTATAATTTTTGTATGCATTAAACACACCTTTGAGAAAAACTATGAATTTTGATTATAGCCAATTTTTTTAAATTTACAGAGAAATTTTATCTTAATTGTTCTAATCTTTCTTTTTTTGATCCAATTTCTGTAATTTGTACCCCAAAATTTCCATCTACAATTACTACTTCTCCATAAGCAATTCTTTTATCTCCTATGAGAATTTCAAGTGGATCATTTGCAAGTTGATTAAGTTCTACAACAGAACCTATATCCATAGTTAAAACATCTTTTAAAAGCATTTTTTTATTGCCAATTCTTACGCGAACAGGTAAGCGTACATCCATGATAAGACCAATATTTTTAAGTTCTTCATTAAGCAAAGTGGCTTTTTCTTCAGTATTGGTATGATTTTGAGTTTTGTTTTGAGTTTGAGTAGGTTTTCCACTTAAAATATCATAAAGAGTTTGATCCATTGTTAAAGAAATTTGTTCTTCTAAATCAGCTATTTTTATATCATATAAAAATAATTTTTTAAAATCTTTAAAATCAACATTTTCAGGAATAAATTCGCAAGATTCTATATTGAAATCCATTTTTGAAATATCTTTTTGGGCGCCTAAGGTTGTAGAAAAAGCCGAAATAATATTTTGAATAGCTTCTTTGGCTGCATCCATTTCATCAGACCTTAGTGTATCATTTTTAGAAATTTCTTCCTCGCCCATCATCCATTCTCCAATAGCACTCATTAAAATAGCTCCGGCTAAAATTCCTATTTTTCCACCATTTGTTATATTAAAAATAGCATATACTAAGGGCGCTTTTAAGGTATTAGATGTATCTACATCAAATTCTTTATATTCGCTAAATTGAGCACTTTTTCCTGTTAATCCTTCAATAGTGCTTATACATTCATTGGTAAATATTTTTAAAAAATCATTGATCATATTTCTTCCTCCTCTTCCTCAGGCTCATCATAAACACTTGCTTTGGCTTTACGTTCTTCTTCATATTTTTCTAGAATTTCTTTAATTTCATCTTTATCTGTACGTATAAGTTCTAAAATTTTAATTGATTTTCTAAAACGGTGTAAACCAATTTGTGCTAAAAAGACATCTTTTTTGTCTATGCTGACTATAGCTTTATCATCAGCTTCTCTGTCTAGGCGTAAAATATCACCTTGTTTGAGTTCTAAAAATTCGTGTACATTGATTAAGGTTTTTCCTAAAATTGCTTCATAAACTACTTCAGCACGACCAATAAGGGTTTTAAGCTCTTTGTTGCGTGATTTTTTAGCTGAGGTTTCTCCCATCATAATATCACGATTTGCCAAACGACTTAATATGCTTTCTAAATGTACTACAGGATAGCAAATATTGACCATTCCACTTGAATTTCCTATAATGATTTCCATTACTACCATAATAACGATTTCATTTTGCGATACAATTTGTACAACATTAGGACTTGATTCTTTTGCTTCTATACTAGGATAAATTTCAGTAACTGTTGCCCAACTTTCTTTTAGTCTTTGCATAATTATACGTAAGATAGAATCAAGAAGATTAAGCTCAATATCTGTAAGTTCACGAGAAGCTTCATAGCTATCTCCTTGACCTCCTAAAAGCCTATCTATCATAGGAAAAGCTATACTTGGATTAATTTCTAAGACACAATTTCCATCTAGGGGTTTAATGGAGAAAACATTAAAACTTGTTGGACTTGGTAAAGACATTAAAAATTCTCCATAAGTCATTTGATCGACTGAATGAAGTTTGGTTTCAACTATACTTCTCATCATAGATGAAATTTGAGAAGCTAAATTTCTTGCTAATTTATCATGAATACCTTTAATGGTTCTAAGTTGTTCTTTTGAAACTCTATTTGGACGTTTAAAGTCATAGACAATGATATTTCTTTCATCTTTTTCATCTTTTAAATTAGAATTGATATGTGTATCAGTATTATCATCAACGACTTCGAGTAAAGCATCAATTTCTTCTTGAGAGAGTATTTCTGCCATTATGCTAACCTTTCTCGAAGTTTTTTGAGAAGTTTTTTATGAATTTGAGAGATTCTACTTTCACTAATTTCTAAAATTTCACTAATTTCTTTAAGGCTTAATTCTTCATAATAATAAAGTTGAATGATAAGTTGTTCGCGTTCTTTAAGATTGTCTAATACCTTATGAATTTTTTCTACAAGCTCTTCTTTTTCAATTTTTTCTAAGGTATTATCTTCATTATAAAGTTCTAATTGTTCATCTATAGGTAAAGTATAGCTTATAGCATGAGCTGTTTTAACCTCTTTAATTTTTTCTATATCTAAGTTAAGTTTTTTTGCTAAGTACTCATCATCAGGTTCACATTCATGTTCAAGAAAATATTCATCTATAATTACATCTATGTCTTTGATAATTTTACGATTATTCCGACTCATGACATCTAAGCTTCTTAAATAATCAAGCATAGATCCATTAACTCTTTTTTTGGCAAAACCCCAAAAATTATCATTTTGCTCTTTATCATAACGGCGTGAAAGTTTAATCATTTCTTCAACACCTATACTAATAAGATCATTAACATCTATACTTGCAGGTAAGCGTTCTTTTAGTCTAAAAGCCATAGCGCGTAAAGCTGGCATATAAGAAAGAACAAGTTCATCTTGTTCTTTCTTGAGTATTTGGGCATAAGTTTTAGGCGGCTCTTTTAACATTTTTTCGCCTTTCTTTTGATTCGTTTTTCTTTAATTCTTCTCTTTCATCATTAAGTTTTTCTAAAATTACATCCATTTTCTTTTCACGAATAACTAAATCATTAATGATATTATTGCTGATTTTTTCGTAATCGAGTTTGTTAAAGATCCTACCACTGATTTTTTTTACATCTATAAAATTCATAATAGCAATATGAATGAAAACATAAAACATAAAAGTGATAAAGCAAGTAAAAATCACTATATCAAAAGCTTCTTTAATGCTAATAATACTAAATGCAAGTCCTATAAAAAACCCACAAACAGTAAAAAATGCTACATAATTTTCCGGTCTCATAATCTCTTCTTTTTATTGCTAGAATCTTTCGATAATTTTTCTAAAGAAACTTGAAAAACTACGACTTGAAATATTATCAAGCACTTTTCGTTCCAATCTATATAAAAGTTTAGATGCTATATCTTTGAGCTCATCGCTTGAGTTTGTATTTTCATCGCTAAATAAAGTACGTTTTTTAATACTATTGCTTACTTCTTTAGAGGCACTTAGGTGTCCTAAAAGTTCTAAATTTAAAGGATTTTTGATATTTGCGTCGGCAACTTTTTTGATATTTTCAAAAACTTTTAAAGCTTCATTTTTATTTTTTACTACATTAAATAGCATGAGTAAATTTTCTTTGGTTTTTGAAGTGGTTTTAATGGTAGCATAAGCATCTGTAATTGCAGCAGGATCTGGTACGGTGACAACTATTACTTCATCTGCCATTTCTAAGAAATTTAAAATATTGCCTCCAATACCAGCTCCTGTATCAATAATAAGAAAATCAAGTTCATCTAAAATGCTTGCTTGATTTAAAAATCTTTCATAAATATTTTTATCATTATATTTTAAGATTTCATCCCCACTTTCACCTGGAATAAGCCATAAATTAGGTTTAACTTCTATTAAAATATCTTCTAAAGAACATTCTCCGCGTAAAACATGTAAGAGATTTTTTTGTATATGTACATTTAAAATAACATCTAAATTGGCTAAACCTATATCTGCATCAAAAAGTCCTACTTTATAGCCATTATTAGCTAAAATATTAGCTAAATTTGCGCTAATAGTACTTTTTCCAACCCCACCTTTACCACTTGTAATGGCTATAAAATGAGTATTTTGAGATTTTTTTGTTCCATTTTCATTCATAAGATTGCGAAGTTTGTTTGCTTGATTATTCATCATTTGTTCCTTTATTAAACCCTTCTAAAATGCAATGAACTAAAAAATCACTATTTGCTACTTTTAAATCATCAGGAACTTCTTGTCCTATAGAAAAAAAACTTATAGGGATATTTGTTTCATAAATAAGCGAAAAAATATTTCCAAAAACTTTAGTTTCATCAAATTTTGTAATTATAAGAGTATCTATATTTAAAAATGAGAAGTTGGTATAAATTTCCATTAAATCTTCATGTTTTGTATTGGCTGAAACAACTAAATTTACATCTATTTCCGCATTAGAATTCATTAAAAACTCTTTAGTTTTAGCAAGTTTGTTGTGATCATATTGTGAATTCCCTATAGTATCAACTAAAATAACCTCACAATTATTTAAGCTTTTTATGGCTTCATCTAAATCTTTAGGTTCAATACTATCAATAATAGGAAGTTTCATCATTTTTGCATATTGAAAAAGTTGTTCAACCGCACCAATTCTATAAGTATCTAGGGTGATAATACCTGTTTTATAGCGTTTATCTCCATAGGCATAGCGGAAGGCAAGCTTTGCTAAGGTAGTTGTTTTACCAACTCCTGTTGGACCTACTAGCATCATAATTTTTTGTTTTTTAATTTCGCTTTCAACTCTACAAGGTAAGATATTTCTTAAAAGAGAATGAAAATATCTTTGTACAGCATCTTTATTTGTTTTCATGGTAGCTGGCATATTTTCAATAGTTGCTTGCATAATAGCTTGTAGATGTTTTTCAATCATACCGCTTTCTTTGGCTTGTTTATAAATACTTGCAAATTCAGGTGGAATTATAAGATTGTTTCTTGTTTGGGCTTTATCATCCCACATCATATCGGCTAAAAGATCTATTTTATCGTTTAGTTTATTAATTTGTTTTTCAAAGTTTTCTATTTTTTTGTTATAGTTTGGATTAGGGTTATCTTGTAAAGGCGTGTTGGTAAATTTAGCAATTTCATTGCTTGCTTGGCTAAGTTTTTCTTTAAAATTATTAAAATTTAAATTTTCATTTTGATGAGGATTGATTTTATTTTGTGGAAAAGTTTGATAAGCTTTTTTAGGTGTATCATTTTTTAAATTAGTGTTTAAAAGAGTATTTGAAAAATCTAGAACTACATCTTCATCTTCTTGAGGTGTTTGAGATATAATTTTTTCTTGCGTGGAAGAAATAGAAGAGGATTTAGGAATAGTTTTTTTCTTAGGTAGGGATTTGCCTTGTTTTTTAAGATGTTCTTCATAGTCGCTTTCTTCTACAGCTACCATGACTTCATATAGTGCACTACGATTTAAAGTTTTAGGACGGATTTGTTTATTGGTAATAATTAAAGCTTTATCTCCGTAGTCTTCTTTAACTTTAGGTATAATGTGTTCTGTATCTTCAACAGTGAAAGTATGTATAAGTTGTCCCATTTATATTCCTTATATCAAGCCTAAAGGCAAAATTACACTGACTCTTTTTTCAACCCCACTATGAGGTACCTCACACCATTTATCACGCTTGACTTTTTGCGAAAAGTATAAAAGATCTAAATCAAGCGTCCTAGGAGCATTTTTGAAAGTTCTTTTGCGTTTAAATTTTAATTCATAATAAAGCAAAATTTTCAAGATTGCTCTTGCATGTAAATTGGTTTGCAATAACATTATAGCATTGCTAAAATCTTTTTGCTCTTTAAAACCAAAAGCTTCATTAATTAATATAGGTGATGTTGATACAATTTGAAATCTTTGATCATTTTTCATCACTCGAAAAAGCATATCAAATCTCTTTTTTTCAGGTTCTATATTGCTTCCTAAGCCTATAAGAGCTAAATATTTAAAAGAACTAATATTTTTATTAGCAAAAGGAAAAAAACGACTTTTTTCAAAGCGTCTTGCCCCTTTGATTTTTAACATTCTTAATTATTAATTTGTTGTGCTTGCTGCATCGCACGTAAATTATTTATTTGTTTACAAATTTGAATAATCCCCATTAAAGCTAAGTGATAACTAAAAGGACCAAAACCTGTTATGCTTCCAGAGCAAACAGGAGCAATAAGACTTTTTTGACGGAATTCTTCTCTACGATGCACATTGCTAATGTGCACTTCAATTGTAGGTAAAGCTACAGCTGCAATAGCATCACGAATTGTTATTGAAGTGTGAGTATATCCTGCTGCATTGATAATAATTCCATCAACCGTTCCAAGACATTCTTGAATTTTATCTACAATTTCACCTTCAAAATTACTTTGGAAAAAATCAAGATCTACATTATTTTGTGCAGCTGCAATTCTCATTTGTTGATGGATTTCCTCCATTTTCATCGTGCCATAAATTCCTACCTCTCTTATGCCAAGCATATTGACATTTGGACCTTGGATAACCATTATTTTCATTGATTAAGCCTTAAAAATTTATTTTTTTAGCTTTTTATTATAACATTTTAAAAATAAATTTTTGCTACAATATATTTTTTGAAAGGAAATTCGTGTTTATAGTTGATGCAAAATATCTTTTCGTATGTGATGAAGATTTTACAATATTGCAAGATCAAGCTTTAGTTTTCGAAGATACAATTTTAGAATTAGGTGAATTAGCAAAGTTAAAAAAAAAATATCCTCAAGCTAAATATATAAAAACACCTGAAAATTCAGTTATTTTACCTGCTTTTATTAATCCGCATACCCATTTAGAATTTAGTGCAAATTCTACTACTTTACATTTTGGCGAATTTTTAATTTGGCTTAAAAGTGTTATTAAATCACGTTGCGTGTTAAATGCTCAAGCTAAAGAGGAATTGATTTTTAAAAATATTGTAAAAATGCAAAAAAGTGGTATAGCAACTATAGGTGAGATTTCAAGTTTTGGAAGTGATTTAGCTCCTTGTTTAAAAGCTGCTCAAAACGGGATGCGTATAATTTTTTTTAATGAAATTTTAGGTTTAAATGAGGCGCAAATTCAAGAAAAAAAACAGGAATTTTTGCAAAGATTTGAAAATTCTTTACAATTTAAAAATGAATTTTTTATTCCTGCTGTTTCTATACATTCGCCTTATTCTACTCATCCTAGTTTAGCTCATTTTGCACTTGATTTAGCACGAAAATATCATTTATTAGTAAGTACACATTTTTTAGAAAGTAAAGTTGAAAATTACTGGCTTAGATATGCAAAAGGTAAATTTTTAAAATGGCTTAATAATTTTATAATAAATCCCCAACCTTTTTATACTTTAGAAGAATTTTGTCAACTTTTTAAAGGGATACGAACTCTTTTTACTCATTGTGTATATTTAAAAGAATATGAATTGCTCGATAAAAAATTACATTCTATTAGTCATTGTGCTTTTTCTAATCGTCTTTTAAGTCAAAAAAGTTTTAATTTAAAAAAAGCTTTAAAAAGTAATTTGAATATTCATTTGGCAACAGATGGACTTAGTTCTAATATCTCTTTATCTTTGCTTGATGAAATGCGAGCTAATTTGTTTATCCATAAAGATTTTGATTTGCTAAAATTAGCACCTAAGCTTTTACAAATGGCAACTCTTTATCCTGCTAGAGCTTTAAATTTAAATTTAGGAGAGCTAAAAAAAGGTAAAATAGCTGATTTAAGTGTGTTTAAATTAGGAGAATGTGAAAAAAAACAAGCTCCATTGCAGTTTATTTTAAATGCGAAGGAAGTAGATATATTATTTATAAAAGGAAGAAAATGCAAATTATAAAATTATTTTTTAGGGTTTTGGCATGCGGTATAAAGTTTATTAATACTTATTTTAAAACTTTTGTTTTGTTATTATTTCTTGTATGGATTTTAATGCCAAGTGCTAATTCAGGTCTTGCTAATTTAGAGCGTATTGATTTAAAGGGTGGAATTTTTGATAATTCTATAGTTTTAGAAAAAATTATACATGCTAAAAATGATGATAATATTAAAGGCGTACTTTTTGTCATAGATTCTCCTGGAGGAGCTTTTGCACCTAGTATGGAATTAGCTTTAGCTATAAAAGATTTAAAACTTAAAAAACCTGTAATTGTTTATGCAAGTGGAACTATGGCAAGTGGAAGTTATTTAGCAGGTGTAGGAGCTGATAAAATTTTAGCTAATCCAGCAAGTTTTATAGGTTCTATAGGAGTGATTATGCAAGCAGCTGATTTAAGTGAATTGGCTCATAAATTAGGTATTAAAGAACAAACTATTCAAGCAGGTGAATTTAAAAGTGCTGGAACTTTTACAAGAGCTTGGAATGAGAAAGAAAAAGAATTTTTACAAAATTTAATTAATCAAAGTTATGAACTTTTTACAGATTTTGTTTCCAAAGAAAGAGGTTTAGATCTTAAGCAAAAAGATGGATGGGCAAATGCTAGAGTATTTTTAGCTGCTAAGGCTAAAGAGTTTGGACTTATAGATGATCTTAGTAATTATGAAAGTGCTAAAAAAGAATTAGAAAAACTTACTCATGTGTCAAATCCTATTTGGAAAGAAGAAGATAAAATTGATAAATTGCTTAATCGTTTAGAAGGACAAGCATCTATTCTTATTGGTAAAAGTTTAAATGACTTTGTTTATAAAATCAATAACAATGTTTTAAATGCTCAATAAATTAAATATATTTATTAATTTTTTGATGGAGTGGTTTAAAATATTTTAATTAAAACTATATTTTATTAAATATTAAAATATAGTTTTATGGATTAATTTTTGGAAAATTAATATATTATAATATGTGCAATTTGTGGTCCATGGACACCAAAAACTGTTATAAGTTCTATGTCTGCAGTTCTTGAAGGACCAGCTATGAATAAGATATTTGTAGGTAAAATTGCATTTTCTTCTTTAACTAAATTTAAAGCTTGAGAAAGACTTTTTACTACATTTTCTTTTTTAAGTAAGATAATGCAAAGCTTAGGTGCAAGACTTAGCATTCTAGGTTGTTCTTTGCTAGAAAGTACTAAAGCTACGCCATGAGAGCTTATTCCTGCTCTTGCGTGGATAATAGAAAAATCACTATGAAAGACCTCATGTCTTAAATTTTCTATATTCTCATTAAAACAGATTTTTTCTTCTGTTTTGATTTTATCAAGATTTAAGTTTAAATTTGAACCATAGATCATTTTTTTATAATTATATTTTGCAATGATTTCATTGATTTTTTCCTCTAAAGTATCTTTAGTAGCATCTTCAACAATATATTTGTTATCACTCATTTTTTGTTTCATTTCAGCTAGCATGTCATCACTAGTTTGAATATGTTCTACAGGATCTATGCTTTCAATACGAGTGAAATGGGTTTCTTTGTAAGCATTTTTAAGGTCGTTTAAAATATTTATTTTGCTTTTGTTTGAGATTTCATAGATTTTACTCATAGCTTACTCCTTCTAAATTTTGGATTTCTTTATAAAGATCTGTTTTTATTTGAGGTAATTCTTTAAAGGCGTGCCATTTTTTAATTACAGGTAATACTCCTGCAAAATTATGTACCATCCAGTTAAAATAATGTGCTTTTGAAATTGAAAAGCGCCATTTATCACCATGAGTTGCAATATATTGAAATTGTTTAAAAATAAATGATTCTAAAGTATTATGATTAATCTTGTTTGATCCTATAGGAGGATTTTTACCTTGTCCTATTTTATCACATCTTAGTTTTCTAATGAGATCTGCTAAGGGAATTTGTACAGGACAAACTTCAGAACAACGACCACAAAGAGAACAAAAATTTAAAATATCTCCTGTATTATCTATACCAAAAATATTAGGACTAATAACTTCTCCAATAGGACCTGGATAAGTAGTTTGATAGGCATGTCCGCCAATTTGATCATAAACAGGACAAAAATTCATACATGCCCCACATCTAATACAACGTAAAGCCTCATAATAATCTTCATGTGCAAGCATTTTAGAACGGTTATGATCAAATAAAATTACATGTACTTCTTTAGGGCCATCTAAGTCTCCATTTTTTCTAGGCCCTGTGATGATATTATTGTAAGTTGGGATAAATTGTCCTGTTGCTGAAGGGGTGAGTAAAGAAACCATAGTTGCTGCATCTTCAAAGCTTTCCATTACTTTTTCTATACCGCAAAGTGCTATATGAATATCAGGAGCAGTGGTACACATTCTACCATTACCTTCATTTTCTATAAGCCAAAAAGCGCCTTCTTTAGACATAGCAAAATTTACCCCACTAAGCCCTAATTTTAAATCTTCAAAATCTTTTCTTAAATGTTCTCTTGCTACTGCATTTAAATTTTTAGGATCATTATTTTCTAGTTTTACATTGAGCTTATCTTTGAAAATTTGTCCTATTTCATTGCGATTTCTGTGGATAGCAGGAACAACTATATGTAAAGGTGCTTCTTCATTAAGCTGTAAGATAAGTTCCCCAAGATCTGTTTCTATAGCTTTTAAACCTTTTTTTTCTAGATAGTGGTTTAAACCTATTTCCTCGCTAGCCATAGATTTACCTTTTAAGAGTTTAGTAATATTTTTTTCACGCATAATTTCATAAACTATTTCGCAAGCATCTTCACCACTACTTGCCCAATGTACTATAATACCATTTTTTGTAGCATTTTTTTCAAATTCTAAAAGTCTTTCTTCTAAACTCATTAAAGCATTATTTTTAGCTTGTTTGGCTTTAGCTCTTAAACCTTGCCAATCTTTAAACCTTGCATCTATAACATGAAGTCTATTTTTTTGTAGAGTATGCATTGCAGTTATTAAATTTTCTTGCATTTGTTTATCATTAAGTTTGATTTTGACGATTTGATCGTGAGGAATTTTTTGACTCATAATTTTTCTCCTTCTAAACGTTTAAGTAAAAAGTCATATAAATGTATCCCTTTAATATCTAAATTTGCTCTTTTCATGGTACCATCTATATTTAAAAGACATCCTCCATCACCACTAATAAGATATTTTACTCCTTGATTTTGTATATCTTTGATTTTACTTTTTACCATAGCATTAGAAATTTCAGGTTCTTTAATAGAAAAAGTTCCACCAAAACCACAACATTCTTCTTCATATTCTAGGTTGAGAAGTTCTACGTTTTTTAATTTTTTTATAAGATTTTTGCTTGCTTGTATACTTTTTTGTATTCTTAAGGCATGGCAATTAGAATGCCAAGTTACTTTTATAGGTTCACCTTTATCTTCATAATTGACATTTAAAACTTCATCAAGGTATTGTGAAAGTTCTATAACACGAGAACTAAAGTCTTTTATTTTGGATAATTCAGTTTTGTTTTTAAAAAGTTCTAAATAATCGTGACTCATCATACCAGCACAAGATCCACTGGGTACAACAATGGGATAGTCTTTATCAAATAAATTCGCATTGTATAAAGCAATTTCACGACTTTCATTAAAATATCCTGAATTAAAAGAAGGTTGAGCACAGCAAGTTTGATTTTTTTTAAAAATCACTTCCACTCCTTCGCGTCTTAAAAGTTTAATCGCATTTAAAACTGTATTTTGCATAGCAACGCTTCCTAAGCATGTGGCGTAAAAATATACCTTTTTCATTAATTACTCCTTATTTGTAGCATGGTAAGTTAGATATTTTGTTTTGTAAAATTCAATAAAGTAAATTTTGTTTACAAATATTTATTAAATAATTTTAAATTTTTGCAAGCTTTTTTGCTTGCAAAAATTTATTTTACTATAACATCAGGAATAATACCTTGCAAGAAAAAGGCTATAATGCAAGTCCAAATTCCTATTAAAATAATAAAAGCTATAGAATATTTTAGCGTAAATTTGAAAAGTTCAGATTCTCTACCTACAAGTCCTACTGCTGCACAAGCTATAGCTATACTTTGAGGACTAATCATCTTGCCAACAACGCCCCCAACAGAATTTGCTGCTAAGAATAAAGATTCGTTAATATTTAGTTTTTGGGCACTTATTTGTTGTAAAGTTCCAAAAAGTAAATTAGCACTTGTATCAGAACCTGTTAAAAAGACTCCTATCCAGCCAATAATTGGAGAAAAAAATGAGAAAGCACCACCAGTGTGTGCGAAAGCTAGACCTAAAGTTGTACTCATGCCACTGTTTTTAGAAATAAAGGCAAAAGCTACAACTAAACCTATAGTGATACAAGGAATTGCCATTTCTTTTAAGGTGGCCCAAAAACATTCTGCTGCCTCTTCAGCTTTAATGTTTAAAATAGCTATGCTTAAAAAAGCTGCAAGTAAAATTGCTGTTCCTGCTTGAGCAACTGTTTTTCCATTGATTAGATCTATTCCTAGGGATAAAGCTAAAGGTTTGCTTTCTCCTGTGCCTGTAATAGAAGGGCTTAAAATTCCATTAGTAATATTACTAAATTGTAAAGTAACACTAGTATAACTTAATATGCCGTCTTTATCAAAAAGGGCTTTAAACCAAGGTTGTGTCCAAATAATAATACAAACAATAAGTAAAATAAAAGGAGTCCAAGCTTTTAAAATTTGATTAAAACTTAAAGTGTTATCTTGATTAAAATTAGTTTCATTGTCAAATCTAAAAATATTTTTTGGTTTCCAAAATTTTAAAAAGATTGTTGTAATTGCTAAGGATACAATAGCTGAGATAATATCTGGAAGTTCAGCTCCTAAATGATTTGAGCTTAAAAATTGTGTTATTGTAAAACTTAAAGTAGCAACTAAAATAGCTGGAAAAGTTTCTTTAATACCTTTAAAACCATCCATTAAAAAGATTATAAAGAAAGGTATGGTTAAGCTTAAAGGTACGAGCATTCTACCCACCATAGCTGAAATAGAATGTTGTTCTATGCCAACAAGATTAGCCATAGCGATGATAGGAATTCCTACTGCTCCAAAGGCTACAGGGGCAGTATTGGCAATTAAGCAAAGTCCAGCAGCTTGCAAAGGACGTAGCCCAAGACCAACTAAAAGAGCAGCCGTAATAGCTACAGGTCCGCCAAAGCCTATGGCACCTTCTAAAAATGAGCCAAAGCAAAAGCCTATTAAAATTACTTGAATTCTATGGTCTGGAGTGATGCTCATTACGCTTTTTTTAATGATTTCAAAAGATCCAGATTTTATGGAAAGTTTATAAAGAAAAATTGCTGCAATAATAATCCAAGCAATAGGCCACATACCATTAGTAAAGCCTTGAATAAAACTTGCTCCAACTAAATTCCAGGGCATTTTGTATACAAATAAAGCGGTTAAGGTAGCAAATATAACAGTTAAAAAGCCTGCTTGATAACCTTTAAGTTTAAAAATAACTAAACAAGCCAAAAAGCAGAGTATAGGTAAAAATGCCATAAAAGCACTTAACCAAATATTTCCTAATGGGTCATAGATTTGCTGCCATGTTAAAATCTGTTCCAATTTTTCTCCTTCGATAATTTTATAATAAAGATATTGTAACAAAAAATTAAATATAAATAAGAAAATTATTAGATTAAGATAGATGAATTTTAATATCTATATCGATTTTGTGTATTTTTGTAATATTATTATAAACAAGTATAAAATTTTTTATTATTAGGTATTTAAGAATATTAATTTTTAGGATTTTTAATATAATTATTTTAATCATTTTGTTTTAGTTTTATTTTTTGATATATAATAATTTATAAAAGTTTATAAGATTGAAAATTGATTAATTTATCAAAGTTTTAATTTTGTTAAATCAGTATTTTAATAATAATTTTAATTATTATTAGTTTTAAGAAAGCAATAACATAAATTTAAATATAATTTTCGAACTCAAAATATTAAATTTCTTATATTTTTAAAGGTAAAATCATTATGTGTTATAAATATTTTAATATTTTTAGAATTTTTAATTTTTATAAAGAAGGTTTTAAAAATTTAACATTAGGAAAAACTTTATGGAAAATTATCATCATCAAGTTTATTATAATTTTTGTGATATTGAAATTATTTATTTTTGATGTAAATTTTAATTCTATGTTTAAAAGCGATAAAGAAAAAAGTTCTTTTGTGTTTGAAAATCTCATTTTAAATGAAAATAAAGGAAATATTAATGAATGAGCTTAGTAGTGTTGATTGGTCAAGGGCGCAGTTTGCTTTAACTGCACTTTATCATTTTTTGTTTGTACCTTTGACTTTAGGTTTGTCTTTTATAATTGCTATTATGGAGACTATTTATGTAAAAACTCATAATCTAAAGTGGAAGAAAATTACTCAATTTTGGTTATCTTTATTTGCTATTAATTTCGCTATTGGTGTAGCTACTGGCATTATTATGGAATTTGAATTTGGAACAAATTGGGCAAATTATAGTTGGTTTGTGGGTGATATTTTTGGTGCGCCTTTAGCTATTGAAGGTATTATGGCATTTTTTTTAGAGGCTACTTTTTTTGCAGTTATGTTTTTTGGATGGGATAAGGTTAGCAAAGGTTTTCATTTGCTTTCTACTTGGTGTGTTGCTATAGGAAGTAATCTCTCAGCTTTTTGGATTTTAGTGGCAAATGGATGGATGCAATATCCTCAGGGGATGAGTTTTAATCTCGATAGCGCAAGAAATGAAATGCAAAATTTTTTTGAAGTAGCGTTTTCACCTGTAGCTATTGCAAAATTTTTACATACTGTAGCTAGCGGTTATGTGATTTCAGCTTTATTTGTTATGGGGGTTTCAGCATGGTTTATATTAAAAGGACGTCATATTATAGAAGCTAAAAAAAGTTTAGTGGTTAGGGCTAGTTTTGGTTTAGTTTGTTCAATTTTTTTATTTTTTAGTGGGGATGAAAGCGCTTATCGTGTCACTCAAACACAACCTATGAAGCTTGCGGCTATGGAAGGCATTTATCAAGGAGAGCATCGTGCTGGACTTGTTCCTTTTGGAATTTTAAATCCTAAAAAAACTATAGATAATAATGAAAGTGTATTTTTGTTTGATATCACTATACCTTATGCACTTTCTATACTAGGAAATCGTGATTTTGACTCTTTTGTTCCAGGAATTGAAGATTTAATTTATGGGAATAAAAATAAAGGAATAAAACCTATGCAAGAGCGTATTGATAGAGGTAAAATCGCTATACAAGCTTTAAAAGATTATAAAATTGCTAAAGAGAATAATAATACTTCAGCAATGTTAAATCATAAAACTGTTTTAGAAAGCCATTTTAAAGATTTTGGTTATGGTTATTTGCAAAAGCCAAGTGATGCTATCCCTCCTATAGCTTTAACTTTTTATAGCTTTCATGTTATGGTAGCTTTGGGTAGTTTTTTCTTTATACTCTTTGTAGTGATACTTTATCTTACCATGGCTAATGATATTGAAAAATTTAAAAAGCTACTTTGGTTGTGTTTATTTTCTATTCCTTTGGGATATATTGCTGCTGAGGCAGGTTGGATTGTTGCTGAGGTAGGCAGACAGCCTTGGGCAATTCAAGATTTGCTTCCTGTGCATATAGCTGCAACGCATTTAGGTAAAATTAATGTTCAAATTTCATTTTGGATTTTTGCAGCATTGTTTAGCGCCTTGCTTATCGCTGAAATAACAATTATGTTTACTCAAATTAAGAAGGGTTTTAAAGCGCATGAATAGTATTTTTATAAGCAAAGGAGGAAAATAATGTTTTTTGGTTTAGAACTTCAAGCTTTGCAAATTTATTGGTGGTTGATTTTGAGTTTACTTGGAGGGCTTTTAGTATTTATGTTTTTTGTGCAAGGGGGTCAAACTTTAATTGATGAATTGAGTGAAAATGAGCTTGAAAAAACTATGCTGATTAATTCTTTGGGGCGTAAATGGGAATTAGGTTTTACAACTTTTGTGCTTTTTGGTGGTGCAGCTTTTCCGCTTTTTTATAGTACAAGTTTTGGAGGAGCTTATTGGATTTGGCTTTGTATTTTATTTTGTTTTATTTTACAAGCTATAGCTTATGAATACCGTAAAAAAGAAAATAATATTTATGGTTTAAAAACTTATGAAATTTTTTTAAAGATTAATGGTTATTTAGGTGTGTTTTTAATAGGAATTGTTATTAGTAGTTTTTTTAGTGGTTTGGAATTTACTTTAAATGAAAATAATTTCGTTTTTTGGCAAAATTCTTTACACGGTTTAGAGCTTTTATTTAATCCTTTTAATTATTTTTTAGCTTTGGCTTTGATATTTTTGGCTAGACTTTTAGGTGCTGCATATTTTATGAATAATATTAATGATGAAAACATTAAAATAAAAGCTATGAAAAAACTTACAATTAATGGTATTTTGTTTTTACCTTTTTTTCTAGCTTTTTTGGTTTGGATTTTTATAAAAGATGGTTTTGGTGTTGATAAAAATGGTTTTGTAAGCTTAAGCGCCAATTTATATTTATATAATTTTTTAAATGCAAGTTTTTTGGCTATTTTATTTTTAATGGGTATTGTTTTAGTATTATTGGGTGTATTTCAAGGGTCAAAAGGTTGTTCTAAGGCTATTTTTACTTTAGGACTTGGAACGGTTTTGACAGTTTTTTCTTTGTTATCAAGTCTTGGACTTGGAGAAAGTGCTTTTTATCCTTCTTTAAAGGATTTGCAAAGTTCTTTAACTTTAAAAAATGCCAGCTCTAGTTATTATACTCTTAGTGTTATGGCTTATGTATCTTTGCTTGTTCCTTTTGTTTTAACTTATATTATTTATGTTTGGAGGGCAATGGATAGGATAAAAATCACTCGCGAAGAAATGGAAAATAATGATCATACATATTAAGGAGTAATTGATGTTTCATATTTTGTTTTTATTATCTTGGCCTTTAACGCTTTATTTAAGCTATAAATTTATTATTTTAAATATCAATCAATTAGAAAAAGATAATAAATTATAAAATAGTATGAATTTGAGATTTTTTGAGAGGTCAAATTTATACAAGCATAAGTATTATTTTGTTAAGCCAAATAAAATATACTTAAGCTTTTTAAATCAAAATCATTCGTTTTGTCTAAAGTAAAATATTTCTTTAAGTAGGAAAAATTGTAAAATCTTAGTTTATTATTAAGCAGAGTTATTTAATTAATTTAAAGTATTTCCCAATTTATGGGTTTTTTGCTTAATTTTTTTAGAAATTCATTAGCTTGTGAAAAGTGTTTACAACCTAAAAAGCTATTTTTTGCTAAAGGACTAGGATGAGCAGCTTGTAGTATTAAATGTTTTTTATTATCAATTAATACTTTTTTGCTTTTTGCATAATTTCCCCAAAGCATAAAAACAAGTCCTGATGTTTCTTTGCTTAGTTTTAAGATTACTGCATCACTAAATTTTTGCCAACCCCATGAACTGTGGCTTGCTGCTTTATTGGCTTCTACGCTAAGTATGGAATTTAAAAGTAAGACACCTTGTTTTGCCCAAGGACTTAAATCTCCATTATTAGGCGGAGTAATATTTAAATCATTTTGTAATTCTTTATAGATGTTTTTAAGACTTGGGGGAATTTTTATTCCTTTAGGTACTGAAAAACTAAGCCCCATTGCTTGATTTGCTTGGTGATAAGGGTCTTGCCCTATGATAACTATTTTTAATTTTTTTAAAGGACATAAGTTAAAAGCATTAAAGATTAAATTAGCAGGTGGATAAATAGTGATATTTTTATTTAAAGCGTTGATATATTGTTTTTTAAGATCTAAAAAATATTGTTTTTTAAATTCTTCTTTTAGGAAATCTTTCCAATCATGATTCATTTTAATTTTGTCTATATTTATTTTTATTGTTGTCATAAATTTTTTCCATTATTTTAAAGTATTAAAGCTTTTTATTCTAACAAAAAAGTTGATAAAAATATATTAATTTTTTTTAAAACAAATAAAAATATTTATATTAATGAAAATTAAATGTAAGTATATAAATACCTAATTTAAAGTATTTTGAAACTAAGTTATTTATTAATCAATTATTAACTAAAAATGCAATATTATTATCGGGTGATTTAAATTGATTTTCGCGCCAGTTTAAATTCAAATACTTTTATGAAAGGTTTTTTAATATGGGAACAAGAAAAGAACATGACTTTATCGGTGAATTAGAAATTTCTGATGAAGTTTATTATGGAGTTCAAACTTTTAGAGCTATTGAAAATTTTAATATTTCTCATGATAGGTTAAAAGATTTTCCTCGTTTTGTTAGAGCCTTAGCTAGAGTAAAAAAAGCAGCCGCTATGGCAAATTATGAATTAGGGCTTTTGGATAAAAATATCCAAGATGCTATTATTAAAGCTTGTGATAAAATTTTAGAGGGTGGATATTATGATCAATTTGTAGTAGATATGATACAAGGAGGTGCTGGAACAAGTACAAATATGAATGCTAATGAAGTTATAGCCAATATTGCACTTGAACTTATGGGACATCAAAAAGGGCAGTATCAATATCTTCATCCAAATGATCATGTGAATTTAAGTCAAAGTACTAATGATGCTTATCCTACAGCTTTACATCTTGCTTTACATGATTATTTAAGTGATTTAGCAAAAGCTATGGAATATTTAAAAAAAGCTTATGAAAGAAAAGCTCAAGAATTTAAAGACATATTAAAAATGGGTAGAACACAACTCCAAGATGCTGTTCCTATGACTTTAGGTCGTGAATTTAAAACTTTTGCTGTGATGATAGGTGAAGATATACAAAGGGTTTTAGAAGCTAGAAAATTGATTTTAGAAATTAATTTAGGTGGAACTGCTATAGGAACAGGTATTAATTCTCATCCTGATTATCCAAAAATAGTGGAAAGTAAAATAAGAGAAGTAACAGGTTTTGAATATACTGTGGCTGAAGATTTAATTGAAGCAACCCAAGATACAGGAGCTTATGTGCAAATTTCAGGTGTTTTAAAACGGGTTGCAACAAAACTTTCTAAAGTATGTAATGATTTAAGGCTTTTAAGTAGTGGTCCAAAATGTGGCTTTAATGAAATTAATTTACCAAAAATGCAACCAGGCAGTTCTATTATGCCAGGTAAAGTAAATCCTGTTATTCCTGAAGTGGTTAATCAGGTTTGCTATGCTGTAATTGGTGCAGATGTTACAGTGACTTTTGCAAGTGAAGGTGGGCAATTACAACTTAATGTTTTTGAGCCTATTATTGCTTATAGTTTATTTAATTCTATTGTAATGCTAGAAAAAGCAATGTATACCTTAGCTGATAAATGTATTAATGGTATTAGTGCAAATGAAAAAATTTGTTCTGATTTTGTTTATAATTCAGTAGGTATAGTAACAGCTTTAAATCCTTATATAGGATATGAAAATTCAGCAAGTATAGCTAAAGAAGCTATGGCTAGCGGTAAAAAAGTAGCTGATATTGTGCTTGAAAGAGGACTTTTAAGCAAAGAACAAATTGAAGAAATTTTAACTCCATCAAATATGTTAAATCCTCATATGAAAGCTAAAAAATAAATAATTAGGATTTAATGATGGATATCGTGATAATTTTACAAGTAATTGTCCTTCTTGGTGCCATTTTTATAGGTATTCGTTTAGGTGGTATAGCTATAGGTTATGCAGGAGGGTTTGGTGTTCTTGTATTAGGGCTTATTTTGGGGATGAAACCAGGGAATATTCCTTGGGATGTTATTTTAATCATTGCTGCGGCTATTGGAGCAATTTCAGCTATGCAGCAAGCAGGTGGGCTTGATTATATGGTTAGATTGACAGAAAAAATTTTAAGAGCAAATCCAAAATTTATTAATTATTTAGCCCCTGCTTGTGGATGGTTGCTTACTATTCTTGCAGGAACAGGTAATGCAGTATTTTCTTTAATGCCTGTAGTAGTAGATGTTGCCAAATCGCAAAATATTAAGCCAAGTGTTCCTCTTTCTTTAATAGTTGTTTCATCTCAAATTGGAATTACTGCTTCTCCTGTAAGTGCTGCAGTAGTTTATATGAGCGGGGTTTTAGAACCATTGGGTTGGAATTATCCTACTTTGATTGGCATTTGGATAAGTACTACTTTTATTGCTTGTATGTTGACAGCTTTTATACTTAGTTTAATCACCCCTATGGATCTTAGTAAAGATTTTGTTTATCAAGAACGTTTAAAAGCAGGGCTTGTTAAAGATGCAGGTAATATTTTACATGGTGAAGATAAGCCAGGTGCAAAACTTTCAGTGGGAATTTTTTTGATTACAGTTTTATTGGTTGTACTTTATGCTACTGCAATTTCTAGTAATATTAAATGGATTGATCCTGTTATTGTTCCAAGAGATGCAGCCATTATGAGCTTTTTACTTGCTTGTGCAACTTTAATCACTTGGCTTTGTAAGGTTGAACCAAGTAAAATTCTTGATACTAGTGTATTTAAAAGTGGTATGACCGCTTGTGTTTGTGTATTTGGTGTAGCGTGGCTTGGAAATACTTTTGTTGGGGGACATGAGGATTCGATTAAAGAAATAGCAAGTGAATGGGTAAAACAAACCCCTGCTATGCTTGCAGTAGCTTTTTTCTTTGCAAGTATGCTTTTGTATTCTCAAGCAGCTACTGCTAAAGCTATTGTACCTGTAATCATTACTGCTTTGGGAATTTCAACAACAAATCCCCATGATTCTTACATGCTTGTTGCTTGTTTTGCTGCAGTTTCAGCTCTTTTTGTGCTTCCAACTTATCCTACTTTATTGGGTGCAGTACAAATGGATGATACGGGAACAACTAAAATTGGTAAGTTTATATTCAACCATTCTTTTTTTATCCCAGGTGTTTTAACTATTGTTATTGCTGTAAGTTTAGGTTTTGTTTTGGCTTCAATTTTAGCACAATAAATCCTAGGTTTTCCTAGGATTTATATCCATTAGCTTTTAAAGTATATACTAGCTTAATAATATTTGTTTTAATTTTCTTTGAAATAGAGAGTTTTTGATGAAAATAAAAGTTGGGTTGATTTTATTAAGTTTTTTTCTGTTTGCTTGCACTAATCAAATTAATCAAAATAAAGTATTTGATAATGCTTTGACTCAAAAATACTGTAAAGATGATTTTTTCAATCAAAATTTAAAAAAAATTCAAAATAATCATGATGTAATTTATATAGGATTAAATACAGCTTTAATTGCTAGAAATTGTGGTGATTTTAATCGAAGTAATGTATTTTTTGATGCTGCTGAAAAATCTTATAAATATGATGTAGATTTGGAAAACACGGCAAAAAAAGGTAGCAAATTTCTTGCAACAACTTTGTTAAATGATACTATAGTTGATTATGAAGGTTCTTTATATGAAAGGATTATGGTTAATGTTTATAAGGGTTTAAATTTTATGAGCTTGGGTGATTACATTAATGCTAGGGTAGAATTTAACCGTGCTTTAATGCGTCAAGATAAGGCAAAAGAATATTTTGCTAAAGAAATTGAAAAAAATCGCGAAAATATAGAAAAAGTTAAAAAGGATCCAAGTTATAAAAAAAATATGAATGATAATTTTAAATTTATACAAGGGCAGTATGATAATTTGTTTAAAGAATTTTATACAACAAAAGATTTTGTTAATCCTTATGCTACTTATTTAGCTTCAATCTTTTTTTTCTTAGATCAAGATTATCAAAAAGCAGCAGATTTATTTAAAGAAGTAGCTATTATTTACCCTAATAATAAAACTATAAAAGAAATGGCTATGATTTTTGAAAAATATGCTACAAAAACAAATGTTAAAGATTCGCTAAAATATATTTTTGTGGTTTATGAAAATGGTTTTGGTGTTATCAAAGATGAATTTAACTTAATTTTACCTTTTGTTATAGATCAAAAACTCCTTAGTGTGAATATGGCTTTACAAACTTTAAAAAAAAGAGCAATATCTTTTACGAATTTAAGTGTAAATGATGAAAATACAAATTTTTTTGTAGATTTAGATAATATTGTTGCTACAGAGTTTAAAATTAATATGCCAGCCATGATTATTAAAGCCTTGACTCAAACTATAGTTAAAATAACTTTAAATGCAGCTATTGCAAACAATGATTATACAGGAGGTTGGTTAAGTTTTGCAACCGTATTGACTAATGCTGCTATAAGTAAAGTTGATGTACGTTCTTGGAGATCTTTACCCAAAAATATAGGTATTGCAATAGTTGAAAATAAAGGAAATTTAAAGATTAAAGATCCTAAAGGCAATATTTTGTTTCAAAATGAAGTGAATAAAAATAAAAATATTCTTGTAATAGTGCGTTCTTTTGCCCCATATCTACCTTTGAGTGTTGTAATAATTTAAAAATAAGGTTAAAAATGAAAAAAATTGTTTTATTTATTTTAATGTTTTTATTAAGCGCTTGTGTTTCAAGTTATGAGATTAATTCTAATGCTCATACTTTAAGTTCAAAATTACCCAATGGTTTGGTAAAAAGTTTTAAAAAGCGTATTAATGTCAATGGTTTATTAGAAATAGAAATTATTTTAAAAAGTGCTTTCTCTCAAGATATAATTTATAAAATCAATTGGTTGGATGAAGATGGATTTGTTTTAAAAGATGCCATAAATCAAAATTATCAAACCTTAAGAATTTCAGCACAACAAGAGTTAATTCTTCATAAAGTTGCTCCTGATATAAGAATAAAAGATTTTACAATAGATATTAAAACAAGAAATTAAATTTATAGGAGGTATTATGAAAATAATAAAAATTTTGAGCATGACTTGTGCGGGAGTTTTATTTTTTAACGCTTGTGCAAAAAATGTTTATACAGATGGAAAAGCAAGTCAGGTTAAACAAGGTAATGCTTTGAGTTTAGGACTTGATAGGGAAGATTTTGAAAATGCAGCCCAAAGTATGATAAATAGCATGCTTAGTGATCCAGCTTTTGCAAATATTAAACCAGGTCAAAGAAAAGTCGTTGCTATGGGTAGAGTAATTAATGATACTCCGCAAAGAATTGATACTGAAAAACTTACTGCAAAAATTACTTCAGCTTTAAGAAAATCGGGTAAATTTATTTTAACTTCGGCAGTAGCAGCAGGAGGTGCACTTGATAGTATGAGTGAAGATGTAAGAGAATTAAGATATAATGATGAATTTGATCAAAAAACTATTGCAAAAAAAGGAACTTTGGTTTCGCCTGATTTTTCTCTTACAGGTAAAATCAGACAGGATGATGTAAGGCTTAGTAATGGTAAAACTCAAGTTGAATATTTTTTCTTGTTAAGACTTACAGATTTAAATTCAGGTTTGGTGTATTGGGAAGATGAGCAAACCATAGATAAAACAGGATCTACTAAATCAGTAACTTGGTAAAAATTTTTGGTTTTATCAATCAGAAGCTAATTTTTAAATTTAGTAGGAGATATGTTTTATAATTTAAATTTTAAAATTTTTCTTAAATTCATTAAGAATTAAACAAAAATTCTATAAAATAAAAATTTTATTAAGCCATTAAAGCTTTTAAATCCCTACTATAGGGTGCTTTATGGTACTACCAAAAATTAATTTTTAAGGAAAAGCAATGTATGCTATTATTAAGCACAGCGGAAAGCAATACAAAGTGAGCGTTGGCGATGAATTAAAGCTCGATCATTTTGAAGCTCAAAGCAAATCAAGTATTGAAGTAAGTGAAGTTCTTGCTATTAATGATAAAGAATTAAAGGTAGGTGCACCTTTTGTAGTAGGTGCAAAGGTTATTTTGGAAGTGATTAACCATGGAAAAGATAAAAAGGTTGTAATTTACAAAAAAAGACGCAGAAAAGATTCTAAGCTTAAAAGAGGTTTTAGAAGACAATTTACTCGTGTTATAGTAAGAGATATTAAAGTTTAAGGAGTAAAAAATGGCACACAAGAAAGGTCAAGGTTCAACTCAAAATAACCGCGATTCTATAGGTCGTCGTTTAGGTGTTAAAAAATTTGGTGGCGAGTTTGTTAGAGCTGGAAATATCATTATTCGTCAAAGAGGCACTGCAACTCATGCAGGTAATAATGTAGGTATGGGTAAGGACCATACTCTTTTTGCACTTATTGATGGTTTTGTAAAATTTGAAAGAAAAGATAAAGATAGAAAAAAAGTTTCTGTATATCCTGCATAAATTTTTAAGACGCTTTTTAGTGTCTTAAAAATTTTAAATTTGTAAATTTAGCTTCTTTTATACTTCGTTTAGTTTTAAATTTAAAATTAAAGGTAATTAGGATGTTTATTGATAGTGTTAAAATTACTTTAGCTTCAGGTAATGGTGGTAAAGGTGCTGTAAGTTTTCGTCGTGAAAAACATGTTCCATTAGGTGGTCCTGATGGTGGAGATGGTGGAAATGGCGGTGATATTATTTTTGTTTGTGATAATAATACCCATACACTTATTAATTTTAAAGGAAAAAGAGAATTACGTGCCCAAAATGGTGCTAATGGCATGGGTCGTAATAAAAACGGAAAAAAGGGTCAAAATTTAGAGCTTATTGTACCTGAAGGAACTCAAGTGATTGATGTTTACACTAATGAAATTTTACTAGATCTTACTAAAGAAGGAGAAAGAAAGCTTTTTTTAAAAGGTGGTAAAGGGGGTCTTGGAAATACTCATTTTAAACATTCTACTAATCAATGTCCTGATTATGCACAGCCTGGTATTGAAGGTCAAAGTCGTTTAGTAAGACTTGAACTTAAATTAATTGCTGATATAGGGCTTGTAGGATTTCCAAATGTGGGAAAGTCTACTTTAATAAGTGTAGTTTCAAATGCTAAACCTGAAATTGCAAATTATGAGTTTACTACTCTTACTCCAAAACTTGGACTTGTTGATGTGGATGAATATAATTCTTTTGTAATGGCAGATATCCCAGGTATTATTGAAGGTGCAAGTGTGGGTAAAGGTTTAGGACTCGCTTTTTTAAAACATATTGAAAGGACAAGTTTTTTACTTTTTGTTTTAGATCCTATGAGAGAAATATCTTTAAAAGAGCAATTTCTTGTATTAAGGAAAGAGCTTAAGAAATTTTCAAAAGAACTTTTTATCCGTAATTTTGGTATTATGATTTCAAAAAGTGATAGCATTAATTTAGGTGAAGATTTTGCTAAACAAATTGCTTTTAATATAGAAGAATTAGAGAATTATCTTAAAAGTGATAATAATCCTCAAAGTTTTTTAATAAAAGTATCAAGTCTTGAAAAAATAGGACTTAAAGAGCTTAAATTTCTGCTTTTAGAAGAAATTATAAAATTAAGAAAAAATATAAAACATTAAAATAATATTTGAAGCCTAATAATTATTTTGATATTTGTAAGATTTAATATATCAAAAATATAAAAGGTTTATAATTTCTTTATTTAACAAGTTGTTTATTCTCAATTTTTATCCTTTGTTTAAATTTTTATTTATTTTTTAAGTATATTTTAGTTTTTATATTTTAAAATATTACTTTTTGTAAAATATTTTTGTACTATAAGTCATTATTTGAAATATTAAGAGCTATAAATAGGAAATAGTTATTTTGATTAATTTAAAAATAGTTTCTAAAATAATAAAATTACATAAAATATAGCATATATGTGTAATAAAGTAACTATTTATCATAAATTAAATCTTTGTAATATTTATTAAGTATCCTTTTTAAGGAAACACAATATAATCAAGATAGTTTTGAATAAAAATGAAACAAATGACAAATTTAAATCAATTCCGAGAAAAGATAACTCCAAGAGGCATTAATGTTTTGTGTCAATGGTATGCTTCTAAAGCAGAAAATGCAACAATATGGGATGAAAATAATAAAGAATATATTGATTTTGCATCCGGCATAGCTGTATTAAATGTTGGCCATAGAAATCCAAGAGTGATTCAAGCAGTTAAAAAGCAACTAGAATTATTTACTCATACAGCTTATCAAATTACTCCTTATGAGAATTATTTACAATTAGCACATAAAATCAATCAATTAGCTCCTATTGAGGGTGATAAAAAAAACTTGCTTTTTTATAACAGGGGCTGAAGCAACTGAAAATGCAATAAAAATTGCAAAAGCTTATACTATAAAAGATACGGTATTATTTCTTTTGGAGGATCTTTCCACGGAAGAACAACTTTATCCATGAGTTTAACAGGAAAAGTTTCTCCTTATAAGGCGGACTTTGGAATAAGTTCTGTTGGAATTTATCATGCATTATTTCCTAATCAAATGTATGAAATTTCAACAAAAGATGCTATGAAAAGCATAGAATATATCTGTAAAAGTTCGATTTCTCCTTATGATATTGCTGCGATTATTTTTGAACCTGTTCAAGGTGAAGGGGGCTTTAATCAAGCTCCTCATGATTTTGTTCAAGAATTAAGGAAATTTGCTGATGAATATAAAATTGTATTAATAGCTGATGAAGTACAAACTGGTTTTGGAAGAACAGGAAAAATTTTTGCAATGGAACACTATGATGCAAAAGTAGATATGATTTGTATGGCAAAAAGCATGGCAGGGGGATTTCCTTTATCAGGAGTGGTTGGAAAAGCAAATATTATGGATTCTCCAAATCCAGGTGGATTAGGGGGAACCTATGCAGGCAGTCCAATTGGAATTGCTGCTGCATTAGAAGTTATTAATATACTTAAAGAAGATAATCTTCTTGAGCGTGCAAATAAATTAGGAGAACAATTAAAAGCTAATCTTAAAACTTTAGATTGCAAAGAGCTTGCTCAAGTAAGAGGCATAGGATCAATGGTTGCTGCTGAATTCTTTAAAGATGACAAACCAAGTCCAGAATTTGCAAAAGCTGTTCAAAACTATGCTATGGAAGAAGGTTTATTGTTGCTTACTTGTGGGACTTATGGTAATGTGATTCGTTTTTTATATCCACTTACAATACCTATGAACAATTTACTCAAGAATTAAATATTTTAAATAAGTCTATTAAAAAGGCAATTGCATGATTAATTATAATCTTTTAACTCATCCTTTTGTATCTCAAACACAAAAAGACAATTACACTGCAGTAAATAATCCTGCAAATAATGAAATTCTTGCTTATGTTTATAATATTACAGAAGAAGAACTTGAAAAAAATATTTTACAAGCTCAAACGGCACAAAAAGAATGGGAAAATCTTTTAGCATTGCAAAGAGCTGATATTTTATGGAAATGGTATATGCTTGTTTTAGAATATAAAAAAGATTTAGCTAAAATCCTGACTCTTGAAATGGGAAAACCCTTTGAGGAATCTTTAGGAGAAATCAATTATTCTGCAAGCTTTATCAGATGGTTTGCTGAAGAAGCTAGGAGAATTGAAGGTGATATTATTGCTCCAACTCAAAAAAATCAGAAAATTCTTGTTCTTAAACAAGCAATTGGAGTGTGTGCAGCAATTACACCTTGGAATTTCCCCTCAGCAATGATTACAAGAAAAGTTGCTCCTGCATTAGCTGCTGGTTGTTCTATGATAGTTAAACCAGCAATGCAAACGCCTCTTAGTGCTTATGCTTTGGAAATTTTAGCAAGAAAAGCAGGAATTCCTAAAGGAGTTTTTGAAGTGGTTACGGGTAAAGCTGAGTTAATTAGTAATATTTTTTGTAAAAGTAATATAGTTAGAAATATTAGCTTTACAGGTTCTACTGAAGTTGGAAGGAAATTAATGGCACAAAGTGCTCAGACAATTAAAAAATTATCTTTAGAATTAGGGGGTAATGCCCCTTTTATTGTGTTTAATGATGCAAAATTGAATCTGCAGTTAAAGGAATTTTAGCCTCTAAATTTAGAAATACAGGTCAAACTTGTGTTTGTGCTAATAGAATTTATGTACAAAGTGGAATTTATGATGAATTAACACAAGAATTAAAAAAAGAAATTGCTTTATTAAAAATAGGAAATGGCTTAGAAAATGGGATAACTCAAGGACCGCTCATTGATGAAAAAGCGCTTTTTAAGGTTAAAGAACATATACAAGATGCAATAAATAAAGGAGCTCAGCTTATTATTGGAGGAAAGCCCCATGAAAGAGGTTTTAATTTTTTTGAGCCTACAATTCTTACTGATGTAAATCAAAACATGCTTGTGGCAAAAGAAGAAACCTTTGGTCCTTTAGCCCCTTTGTTTAAATTTGAAACAGAAGAAGAGGTTATACAAATGGCAAATGATACTGAATTTGGCTTAGCATCTTATATTTATACAAAAGATTTATCGCGCTTGTGGAGGGTTTGTGAAGCTCTTGAATCGGGTATGGTAGGAGTTAATACAGGTATTATTTCAACAGAAGTAGCTCCATTTGGTGGAATTAAGCAAAGTGGTTTGGGTAGAGAAGGTTCTAAATATGGTATAGAAGATTATTTAGAGCTTAAGTATTTGTGCGTCCATCTTGATACAACTTGAATAAAATAAAAAAGGATAAACTATGGCAGCGATTAGTCATAATCAAAATGATTTATTACACGGACATTCAACAGATGAGTCAACATGCATTATTAAAGATGATCAAAAATCTTCAAGATTTTCTTTAATGATGGCTTGGTTTGGAGTATGTAGTGCTTTGTTTTATATTGTTGTTGGTGTAGCAATGGCACAAACATATGGAACTAAAAATGCACTTATTGGTTTAATCATCACAGTGGTAGCTTATTCTATAGTTAATGGTATTATTTCACAATATGCTATAAAAACAGGATTATTTGTAGCTCTTTTTTCAAGAGTTTTGTTTGGACATACAGGAGCTGCCTTGGCTACTTTTATATTTTTTGCAACAGCGATTTATTATGCTGTATTTGAGGGTTCTGTCATTGCTATTGCCTTGCACCATCAATTTTCTTCTCTTCCTTATTGGATTGCTGCATTTTTTGTTGTTCTTTATAGTGTACCACTTATTTTTGGTTCTGTGCAGCATTGGTTAGATAAATTTAATGGAATTTTACTTCCTTTATACATTGTTGGATTAATAGGTGCAGTCATTTATGCAACAATGTATTATGGATATAGTAATGCTTGGTTTAGTATGGGTCCAAAAGAAATACCTGAATATGGATGGTGGAATGCATCTGTATATTATATGGATGTTTGGATTTTGATGATGTTTACTTTTGATTTTGCACGTTTTGGAAAAAAAGAAGATTTAAAATTTCATTCTCTTATCACTTTTGGGATCCCTTTTTATTTGATTACTTTTGTTTTATCGGCTTTAGCGGGTATATATCTTGTTTTAATTGTTCCTACACAAACTACTAGTGAAATAGCAGTAGCATTTGTGTTTATTGATCTTATGGGTGTATTAGGTCTCATTTTTGTATGGATTACACAAACAAGAATTAATACGGCTAATTATTTTTTAGCCACAACAAATATGCAAGCATTTTTTGAAGAAATTTTAAAAATTAATCTTTCAAAGTATGTATGGGCAATTTTTGTTGGTATTACTGTTTTTCTTTTGATGCTTCTTGATGTATTTTCTTATCTTTTACAAGCCTTAGCTTATCAAGGTATTTTTGTTGTTTCTTGGGTAGCTATTGCACTTGCACATATTTTAAATCCTAAATAGAGAAAAATATTTTGGAATTGTTCCTGAGATAGATTCTAAAAAATTACCTGCTTTTGAAATAAGTGGTTTATTAGCTTGGTTTATTTCTAGTGGGATTGGAGTGTTTGTGTATCATTCTAGTTGGGGTGCTAATTGGTATGCTACTATTACATTTTTCATTGCATTTTTTGCTTATATTTTTATTTTAATGGGAAAAAGCCAAACAAAGGAGGATAAACATTAATTAGATTCTTTTGGGTTTAATATCCCAAAAGATCTTTTACTTTTTGTAATTTAGCTTGATATTGTTTTCTTGCTTCATAAGCTTCTTCTATGCTTATTTTTTTAAATTTGACTTTATGTCTAGGAGGTAGTTGTCCTAATTTATCCATATCACAACTAATTACAGTACAATACATAGCAAAACCTTCTCCACTAGGTGCATCACGTAATAAAATAATAGGTTCATTACCTCCTGGAGCTTGCATTGAGCCTACAGGATAACAAGCATCAGGAATATTGCTTAAATCACTTCCTGCTCCAAAAGGTTGAGGAAGATCTTTGTAATGTAATTTTTTACCTCCTTTAAAACGATATCCTGTTCTATCTGCTTGGCTTGATACGTTAAAAACATCGTCAAATAATCCTTCAAATGATTCTTGGGTTAATTTATAATCTTGTAAACCAGGAACCACTCTTAAATTTCCTTCATCTTTTAAATTGAGGTGGAATTCTTCAGGTATACTTTGATTAAGTTTAGGGTTAAAATTGAAATCACCTATAGGTAATATATCTCCTGATTCTAATTTTCTTCCTTTAAAACCACCTATACCACCTAAAGGATAGGTTGATCTTGATCCCATTACAATAGGAACATCAATACCACCTTTAACACAAATATAAATTCTAGCTCCTCCATATAAATAGTCAAAACTTAACCTTCCTCCTTTTGGAATCTCTATAACACTATAAGTATTTTTTCTTTCTCCATTTACTATGGGGGTGGTTTTATCCCCTGTAATACTTATATAGCTTTTTTCATTAAATTCTAAAACAGGTCCCATTAAGCAAACTTCTAATGCAGCTGCATTTTCATCATTTCCTAAAAGTAAATTGCCTATTTTAAAAGAAAATTGATCTAAAGCTCATCCTGGAGGAATACCTAGATGATAATAACCATATCTTCCTGCATCTTCTACATAAGTTGCTAAACCTGGTTCAATAATTTTTATATTAGCCATGAAGTACCTCCAAAAGTTTTTGATTGTATTGATTGGGATTTTCTTGCCAGTGTTTTAATGAAAATTCAACTTGTTTAATTTTTAATTTAAAAGTTTTATTTTCTACTTCTTTAAGCATTTTATCATACTCATTTTGAGTGCAAGGGGTAAATTTTATAATATCCCCTGGTTTTAAAAAAACCATAGAATCTTTAAAATAATCTAATTCTTGATTAGGATCCCAAATAGGCACTGGGGTTACACCCATCATTTGATAACCCCCACCGCCTCTTACAGCGTAAATGCATCCAAAACAACCTCCATGTCCAACGGTTAATTTAGGAGTATCAATTCTAGCTTTAAGATATTTTGGAACTTGGATTTGTTTTCATTTTTCTACTAATTGATAAAGCCAAGGTAATCCTGCCACAAAGCCTATCATACTTACAAACCATGGGCTATTAGAATGAGCTTGAATAAAATCGTCTACATCTTTATAGCCATTAATTTGGGCTGCATATTCTATATCTATTAAATTAGGATCAAATTGTGAATTTGGCGCTCTGCATTGGTGGTGATCTCTAAATTTAACTCCAACCTCATAAGTATAAGGATCCTTATAAAAGACAGGAAACTCAATAATTCTAGTTGTAATTGGAGCATTATTATCTCCAACTTCTTTTTCTAAATTCTGTAAAATTTCTAAAGCTTTTTTATAATGTAAAATATCTGGATTAAATCTTATCATATAAGAAGCATTTGCTGGACAAATTTCAATAATACCTTGAATTTTCATATTTTCAAGTTTAGAGCAAATTGCCATAGGACGATTTTCATCATGAATAATCATTTTAGCAATTAAAGAATCATAAAAAGGAGGAATTACTCTTCCATTATACAACATAGAATCTAGCCTTATTCCTGCTCCTGTAAGATAAGTTATGTTTTCAATTTTTCCAGGAGAAGGGAAAAAATTATTTTCAGGGTCTTCAGCATTAATTCTAATTTCAATAGAATGACCTCTAATTTGAATATCATCTTGTTTGTATTTTAAGGATTGTCCATCAGCAATTTTTAACATTTCTCTAACCAAATCAACCCCACTTATCATTTCTGTAATTGCATGTTCAACTTGAATTCTTGTATTCATTTCTAAAAAATAAAAAGCATTTTTATTTTCATCATATAAGAATTCTAAAGTTCCAGCTCCTTTATATTTTACAAGTTTTGCTAATTTGACAGCACTACTACAAATTCTTTCTCTAGTTTCGTGATTTAAACTTGGACTTGGGGCTTCTTCTACGATCTTTTGTCTTCTTCTTTGTAAAGAGCATTCTCTTTCATATAAGTGAACAACATTTTCTCCATCTCCTAGAATTTGAACTTCAATATGTTTTGCTTTAGGTAAATAGGATTCAAGATATATACTTCCATCACCAAAAATTGCTTTAGCTTCAGTGCTAGCTACTAAAAATTGATTTTCTAATTCTTGTGCGTTGTTAATAAGCCTTATTCCTTTTCCTCCTACACCTGAAGCGGCTTTAACAAGTAGAGGATATCCAATTTTTTTTGCTTCAAGTAGAGCTTCTTGTAAATTAGAAATAAGCTTACTTCCTGTAATCGTAGGAAGTAAAGCTTCTTTTGCTTTTAAAATCGCTTTTGCTTTATCTCCCATGGTTTCTATAATTTCAGCATCTGGACCAACAAAAATCATACCTTCTTCAATAACTCTTTTGGCAAATTCTGAATTTTCACTTAAAAAACCATAACCTGGATGAATAGCATCTGCCTTGACAGCTTTGGCAGCTTGAATGATCTTTTCAATATCTAAATAACTTTTTTTGGCTAAGTTTTCTCCTATATAAACAGCTTCATCTGCGAGTTGAGATGCTAAATTACCGCGATCAGCATCACTGTAAATTGCAACAGTTTGCATATTTAGTTCATGTGCTGCTTGAATAATTCTTACTGCAATCTCGCCTTGATTAGCAATAAGGACCTTTTTGATTTTTTTAGCTTTATAAGGCATACTAAACTCCTTTAAAATTCAATATTATTGCTCAACAATAAATAAAACATCGCCTGGATTAACAAAATCTTCGTTTTTATATTTGATCTCTACAATTTTTCCTTTGACTCCTGCTTTAATTTCATGAAAGGTTTTTAGTACTTCTATTAAGCAAACTACACTTTCTTCATCTACTTGTGTACCAATTTCTACATATGGGGCTGCATCAGGATTAACTTTACTATAAAATGTTCCAGGTATTGGACTAAGTATTTGTGCCATTTTTTCTCCTTTTAATTAAAAATTAAATTGTGGTGGTTTTACTTGGATATTATTTTTCTTTAAAATATCTTTGGTTTCTTTGATTAAAGATAATGCTCCAGGAGTATCACTATGAATGCAAATTGAATCAAAATCAATTGAAATATCATTTCCTGTTATAGTTTTTACAAGTCCTTTTACAAGCTTTTAAGACCCTATTTGCAACTTCTTTTGGATTATAAGTTTGAGCTTTTCTTACCATTACAATCATTCCATCATCTGCATATTCTCTATCTCCATAAAATTCCTTGACACAAGGATGTCCTTTTTGTTGAGCTGCTTCATAAAGAGCGCTTTTATCCATACAAAAAATAGGCAATTGATTATCAATTTTATGAAGAATATCAACTAATATTTGAGAAAATTCTTTGTCTTTGGCTGCAAACATGTATAATGAACCATGTAATTTAAAATGTGATAATTTTCCGCCTTCTAAATTAATAAATTCTCTTAAGGCCCCTAATTGATAAATACAATCATTAATTAATTCTTCATTTTTAGCAATAATTTGTCTTCTACCAAAACCTACTAGATCTCTATATCCAGGATGAACCCCTATGTTAACTTTATTTTCAATAGCATTTTTTACAGAAGTTCTCATAATATTGGGGTCGCCTGCATGAAATCCAGCTGCTATATTGCAACTACTTATATATTTCATGATTTGTTCATCAACTCCATCTCCAATAATCCAAGGACCAAAACTTTCACCCATATCACTATTAATATCTATTGTGTTTTTCATTATTTTTGCCTTTAATATTTAAAATCATATTTACATTCTATATTAAAAAGTAAAAATAATTACAAATATTTTCATTTAAAATGTGTAAATTTGTTAATTTAAATAAAAAACTTTACATTTTTAAACATAAATAAGATAAGATTAAATTATATATAAAAAATAAAGAGTGATTTTCTAATTTAACACAAGTATAAAAAATTTTTAAAATTAAAATATTGATTAATAAAAAAGCATAAATAAAATATTATTAAATGATACTTTTAATATTTGTGTTAAAAAGCAAGATTTAATGAATTTAAATTTTTTATTCTTGGAAAATATTAGAAAATATTAGAAAATATTAAGCAATAAAATCAAAAGATTTTATATAAATTTTTATATTAAATTAAAATATTTTTACTTAAAATAATATATACGTAATTCAATATTTAACTTAATTATTAGATTATTTTTTTAATTTATGTAAAAGCGATGAAATGAAAAAAATTATTTTTATGGGAACACCATTTTATGCAACTTGTATTTTAAAAGCACTTGTAGAAAATGATAATTTTGAACTTTTAGCTCTTTTTACTCAACCTGATAAGACTGTAGGTAGAAAGCAAACGATAAGCCCAAGTCATACTAAAGCTTTTTTAAGCCAACATTGTCCTAATATTCCTATTTTTACACCTAGTTCTTTACAAGATGAAAATATTGTGTGTTTAATTAAAAATCTAAATCCTGATTTTATCGTAGTTGCTGCTTATGGAAAAATTTTACCTAAGGCCATTTTAGATATTGCTCCTTGTATTAATTTGCATGCTTCTTTGCTTCCAAAATATCGTGGTGCTAGTCCTATTCAAAGTGCTATTTTAAATAAAGATGACAAAAGTGGGGTATGTACCATGTTAATGCAAGAAGGTCTTGATACGGGTGATGTTCTTGAGAGTATAGAATGCAATATAAAAGATAAAAATTCTATTGAAGTTTTTGAACTTTTAGCTCATTTGGCTGCAAAACTTATACTTACCACTCTTTTAAATTTTGATAAAATCATTCCTATAAAGCAAGATGAAAATTTAGCAACACTTTGTAAAAAAATTAAAAAGGAAGATGGGCTTGTTAATTTAGAAAATGCAAGAGAAGTATATCAAAAATATTTAGCTTTTACACCTTGGCCTGGAATTTTTTTAGAAAACGGTTTGAAATTTTTAGAACTTGATCTTGTGGATGAATTTGAAAAAAATCTTCAAATGGGTCAAATTTTAACACTTGAAAAGGAAAGTTTTTTACTTTCTTGTAAACAAGGAATAATACGTGTTAAAAAAATTCAAGAAAGTGGAAAAAAAGCTCTTGATGGTAGAACTTATTTAAATGGCAAAAGGCTTAAAAGTGCAGATTATTTGTGTTAAAAATATGGATTCAACACATATTTTTTTATGTGAGCAAATTCGTAAGGGTAAAATTACTCAAAATTGTGCTATTTATGCTTTAGAACAAAATGATGGAGTTGGAAGTAGAAATAATTTTTGGCAAAGTTCAAAAGGAAATTTACATCTTTCTTTTTGTATTAAAAAAAAAGATTTACCTAAAGATTTACCTTTGGTTTCTATAAGTATTTATTTTGCTTATTTATTTAAAGAAATTTTACAAGAAAAAGGTTCTAAAATTTGGCTTAAATGGCCTAATGATCTCTATTTAAATGATAAAAAAGTAGGAGGGGTTATAAGTGCTAAAATTGCAAATTTTATTATAGGAGGCATAGGTTTTAATCTTAAATTTGCTCCTGAAAATGCAGCTTTATGCGATATAAAAATTCCTCTTGAAAATTTGATATATGAGTTTTTAGAAAAAGTAGAAAAAAAAATTTTATGGAAGAATATTTTTAGCAAGTATATGTTAGAATTTGAAAAATCAAGAAAATTCAGCGTCCATTATAAAGATAAAGTTTTTTCACTTGAAGATTCTTTTTTGTACGAAGATGGTTCAATTTTATTAGGCGATAAAAGGGTGTATAGTTTAAGATGAGTGAAATTATTACAATAGCTAATCAAAAAGGTGGAGTTGGTAAAACAACTACAGCTGTCAATTTAGCAGCTTCTTTGGCGGTAGCAGAAAAAAAAGTACTTTTAATTGATGTGGATCCTCAAGCTAATGCTACTACAGGACTTGGTTTTAATCGTAATAATTATGAATATAATATTTATCATGTTTTTATAGGAAGAAAAAAATTATCAGATATTATTTTAAAAACGGAATTATCACAACTTCATTTAGCCCCATCTAATATAGGTCTTGTAGGTATAGAGCAAGAACTTGCTAAAGGGGAAAATAATGAAAAAAAAATGTTGCTTAAAAATCAAATTCAAGAAGTAATGGATGAATATGATTTTATTATTATTGATTCTCCTCCTGCCCTTGGTAGTATTACTATTAATGCTTTTGCAGCAAGCGATAGTGTTATTATTCCTATACAATGTGAATTTTATGCACTTGAAGGAGTGGCTATGGTTTTAAATACTATTAAGATCATAAAAAAAACTCTTAATCCTAGACTTAGAGTTCGTGGATTTTTACCTACAATGTATAGTTCCCAAAATAATTTATCTAAAGATGTTGTGGATGATTTAAAGCAAAATTTTAAAAAACAACTTTTTACTATTAATGGCAATGAAAATGATTTTATTGTTATCCCTCGTAATGTAAAGCTTGCTGAAAGCCCAAGTTTTGGTAAGCCTATTATACTTTATGATATTAAATCACCTGGTTCTTTAGCTTACCAAAATTTAGCGTATTCTATTTTAGGATAAGTAAATGGGGTTAAATAAAAATAAAAGTTTAAGTACTTTAATTAGTGATATGGATAGTGTATATAGTAAGGAATTAGGTTTTGATAAAAATCAAAGTATTATGATAGAAGTTAATAAAATTACACCCAATCCTTTTCAACCAAGAAAAAATTTTAATCAAGAAGCTTTAGAGGAGCTTGCTAATTCTATTAAAGAATTTGGGCTTATACAACCTATTATTGTGTTGAAAAAAAATGATGGATTTATTTTAGTTGCTGGAGAACGTCGTTTAAGAGCAGTTAAATTTCTTGAAAAAAAAGAAATTTTAGCTTTTGTAGCTGATGTTGATGAAAATAAGCTTAGAGAATTAGCTTTAATTGAAAATATACAAAGAGAAAATTTAAATCCTATTGAGCTTGCTAATTCTTATAAAGATTTAATGCAAGTTTATAAGATTACTCAAGAAAACCTAGCAAAACTTATTCATAAATCTCGTACTCAAATAACAAATACTTTAAGACTTTTAAATTTAGATCTTAAAACCCAAGAATTAATAGCTTTGGGAAAAATTTCACAAGGCCATGCTAAAGTTTTAGTAGGTTTAGATAAAAAACATGAAAAAACTTTAGTTGATAGTATAATAGGGCAAAAACTTAATGTTAGAGATACTGAGAAAATTGTTAAAAAAATAAAAAATAATGAAAATCTTCTTGATCAAGAATTCGAAAATGAGATGCAAAAATTAAAACAGATATTAAGCCGTTTTGGTTTTAGTTCTAAAAATAAGAATAGTGATTTTATAATTCATTTAGAAAATATTGATAAAATCCAGAAATTAATTAAAATGCTTGAAAAGCTTTAACCAAAGTCTTAGTTTTTTTATTGTAAAATAATTCTTCAAAAATTTTTTAAGGAGAATTATGTTTGAAGATATGCATCCTTCTATAATGCTTGCTACTATGGGTATTTTTTTGGCTATGATAATCATTTTAAATAGTATGCTGTATAAACCACTTTTAAAATTTATGGATGAAAGAAATGATTCTATAAAAAATGACGAAGACAAGGTAAAAGAAAATTCTCAAGAAGTTTTAGATGTTAATAATCAATTAGAATTAATTCACACTAATACTAAAGAAGAGATTTATAAAATCAAACAAGCTGCTATCATAGCTGCTAAAGAAGAAGCAGAACAAATTATTAGAAGTAAAAAAGAAGAACTAGAAAGGAAAATGCTTAGTTTTTATACAGAATTAAGCTCACAAAAAGAAGAATTAAGGGAAAATTTAAAAATACATTTACCTGAATTTAAGGAACTTTTAAAAACTAATATAAAGAAAATTTAAGGAGAAAGATGAACAAGTTATATTATCTTATATTTTCACTTCCTTTATATGCTTTTGGCGCATCAAGTGGTAGTGGAGAATATGATATTATTCCAAGAACTATTAATTTTTTAATTTTTATTGCTATATTATATTATTTTGCAGCAACCCCGTTTAAAAATTTTTATAAGAATCGTATTTTAAAGATTTCTTTTAAGCTTGACGAAATTCAAAAAAAACTTTTAGAAAGTAAGGCTAAAAAATTAGAAACAATGAAAAAACTTGAAGAGGCTAAAGCAAATTCTGCTGCAGCTTTAGTTATTGCAAAAAAAGAAGCAGAGATTTTAGTTGAGAATATTAAAAAAGAAACTCAAGATGAGTTAAATTTACTTCAAAAACATTTTGAAGAACAAAAAGATTATGAACTTAGAAAAATGGAAAAAGAATTAGTATCAGATATTTTAAATGAAATTTTTATTGATCCAAAAATGACATTAAAACAAAATGAAATTTTAGATCTTATGATGAAAAAGGTATCTTAAAATATGGAAAAATTAATTGCAAGAAGATATGCTAAGGCTATAATTTCAAGATCAGATATAGATGAATTTTATCATAATTTATGTATTATAAATTCTGTTTTTGCTTTAACTCAATTCAAAAATATAATAGAATCTAATCAAATTAATAAAATAAAAAAATTAGAATTGCTTATTTCTTTTTTTGAAGTAAAAAATTCTAATTTTGAAAATTTTTTGAAACTTTTAGTTTATAACTCGAGATTAGAATATATTCCCTATATTGTTAAAGAGCTTGAAAGAGAGAAAGCTATTAAAGAAAATATGTTTATGGGTGTAATTTATTCTAGAGAAAATATAAATGAAGAAAATCTTAAAGATCTTGAAATAAAACTAAGTAAAAAATTTAATACTAATATTAAATTAATCAATAAAATAACTCAAAATGATGGTATAAAAATAGAATTAGAAGAATTAGGTTATGAACTTTCTTTTTCTATGAAAGCTCTGCAAAATAAGTTAAATGAATATATATTGAAAATTATCTAAGGAGAAAAAGTAAATGAAATTTAAAGCTGATGAAATCAGTTCAATAATTAAAGAAAAAATTGAAAATTTTGATTTTAATCTTGAAATCGAAGAAACTGGAAAAATTATTTCTGTAGCTGATGGTGTTGCTAAAGTTTATGGCCTTAAAAATATTATGGCTGGTGAAATGGTAGAATTTGAAAATGGCGATAAAGGAATGGCTTTAAATCTTGAAGAATCAAGCGTAGGTATTGTAATACTTGGCAAGGGCGAAGGTTTAAAAGAAGGGATTTGTGTAAAAAGACTTAAAAAATTACTTAAAGTTCCAGTTGGAGAAACTTTAATCGGTCGTGTTGTAAATGCTTTAGGAGATCCAATTGATGCTAAAGGTGCTATTCATGCTAATGAATATCGTTTTGTTGAAGAAAAGGCAAAAGGTATTATGGCAAGAAAAAGTGTTCATGAACCTCTACATACGGGTATAAAAGCTATTGATGCACTTGTGCCAATTGGCCGTGGTCAAAGAGAGCTTATTATCGGTGATAGACAAACAGGAAAAACAACTGTTGCAATTGACACTATTATATCTCAAAAGGGTCAAGGTGTTATTTGTATATATGTTGCTATAGGACAAAAACAAAGTACAGTAGCACAAGTTGTTAAAAAACTTGAAGAACATGGTGCTATGGAGTATACCATTGTTGTAAATGCCAGTGCTTCAGATCCTGCTGCATTGCAGTATTTAGCGCCTTATACTGGTGTAACTATGGGAGAGTTTTTTAGAGATAATGCAAAACATGCTTTAATTGTTTATGATGATTTAAGTAAACATGCTGTAGCTTATCGTGAAATGTCTTTAATTTTGCGTCGTCCTCCAGGTAGAGAAGCTTACCCAGGTGATGTTTTTTATCTTCATTCAAGACTTTTAGAAAGGGCTAGTAAATTAAATGATGAATTAGGAGCAGGTTCATTGACAGCTTTGCCAATTATTGAAACTCAAGCAGGAGATGTTTCTGCTTATATTCCAACTAATGTTATTTCTATTACAGATGGACAAATTTTTTTAGAAACTGATTTATTTAATTCGGGTATTCGTCCAGCTATTAATGTTGGTTTATCAGTATCTCGTGTTGGTGGAGCTGCTCAAATTAAAGCTACAAAACAAGTTTCAGGAACCTTAAGACTTGATCTTGCTCAATATAGAGAACTTCAGGCTTTTGCACAATTTGCAAGTGATTTAGATGAGACAAGTAGAAAACAACTTGAGCGTGGTCAAAGAATGGTTGAAATTTTAAAACAAGCTCCTTATTCTCCTCTTAGTGTTGAAAAACAAATAGTTTTAATTTTTGCGGGAACTAAAGGTTTCTTAGATGATATTGAAATTTCGAAAATTAGAGAATTTGAAGAAGGAATTTATCCTTTTATTGAAGCGAAATATCCAGATATTTTTGAACAAATTCGTTCTAAAAAAGCTTTAGATTCTGAATTAGAAGAAAAATTAGCTAAAACCATTAATGAGTTTAAAGCAAATCATTTATAAGGTCTTTTATGTCTAATTTAAAAGAAATTAAAAGAAAAATTAAAAGTGTTTATAATACTCAAAAAACAACCAATGCTATGAAATTAGTCTCTACTGCTAAGCTTAAAAAAGCAGAAGAAGCAGCTAAAAGATCTAAAATTTATGCGCAAAAAATTGATGAGATTTTGAGTGAAATTTCGTTTCAAGTTAATAAAATCATTCATAATGAGCAAGATTCTCGATTGAGTTTATTTCATAAAAAAGAGCAAATTAAAACTATAGATTTAATATTTATTACAGCAGATAAAGGTTTATGTGGTGGTTTTAATATTAAAACTTTGAAAGCTATTAATGATTTATTAAGTGAGTGTCAAGCAAAGAATATAACTGTTCGTCTTAGAGCTATAGGTAAAACAGGAATTGAATATTTTAATTTTCAAAAAATTGAATTATTAGAAAAATATTTTCATCTTAGTTCTAGTCCAGATTATGAAAAGGCATGTGCAATAATTGATGCTGCTGTAGAAGATTTTTTAAATCAAAAAACAGATGAAGTGATTTTAGTGCATAATGGTTATAAAAATATGATTACACAAGAACTTAAGATTAATCATCTTATTCCAGTTGAGCCAAAAAGCATTAAAGAGGTTCATAATTCTCTTTTAGAATTAGAACCTGAAGAAAATGAACTTTTGCAAGATTTAATGAAAACGTATTTTGAATATAATATGTATTATGCTTTAATTGATTCTTTAGCAGCAGAACATAGTGCGAGAATGCAAGCTATGGATAATGCTACAAATAATGCTAAAGCAAGAGTTAAACAATTAAATTTAGCTTATAATAAAGCTAGACAAGAATCCATTACTACTGAGCTTATTGAAATTATCAGTGGTGTTGAATCAATGAAATAGTAAATTTAAGGAGAAGATAAATAATGCAAGGATTTATTTCACAGGTATTAGGTCCAGTAGTTGATGTAGACTTTAATGACTATTTACCTCAAATTAATGAAGCAATCGTTGTCAATTTTGAGAGTGAGGGAAAAAAACATAAACTTGTTTTAGAAGTAGCAGCCCATTTAGGAGATAATAGAGTTAGAACTATTGCTATGGATATGACAGATGGTTTAGTTAGAGGTTTAAAGGCTGAAGCTTTAGGAAATCCTATTAGTGTTCCTGTTGGAAAAAAAGTTTTAGGAAGAATTTTTAATGTTACAGGTGAGTTGATTGATGAGGGTGAAGATATAGTTTTTGATGAAAAATGGGTAATTCATAGAGATCCTCCAGCTTTTGAAGATCAAAGTACAAAAAGTGAAATTTTTGAAACGGGAATTAAAGTTGTAGATTTGCTTGCTCCTTATGCAAAAGGTGGAAAAGTAGGACTTTTTGGTGGTGCAGGTGTGGGAAAAACAGTTATTATTATGGAGCTTATTCATAATGTTGCTTTTAAACATAGTGGTTATTCAGTATTTGCAGGTGTTGGTGAAAGAACACGTGAAGGAAATGATCTTTATAATGAAATGAAAGAAAGCAATGTTTTAGATAAAGTTGCTTTATGTTATGGACAAATGAATGAACCACCAGGAGCAAGAAATCGTATTGCTTTAACAGGCCTTACAATGGCAGAATATTTTAGAGATGAAATGGGTCTTGATGTATTAATGTTTATTGATAATATTTTTAGATTTTCTCAATCAGGTTCTGAAATGTCAGCTCTTTTAGGAAGAATTCCTTCAGCTGTTGGTTATCAGCCAACTTTAGCTAGTGAAATGGGTAAATTTCAAGAAAGAATTACTTCAACTAAAAAAGGATCAATTACTTCAGTTCAAGCTGTTTATGTTCCAGCGGATGATTTAACTGATCCAGCTCCAGCAACTGTTTTTGCACATTTGGACGCTACAACGGTTTTAAATAGAGCTATTGCTGAAAAAGGTATTTATCCTGCAGTTGATCCGCTTGATTCTACTTCAAGAATGCTTGATCCAAATATTATTGGTCAAGAACATTACCAAGTAGCACGTGGTGTACAATCAGTGCTTCAAAAATATAAAGATTTGCAAGATATTATTGCTATTTTAGGTATGGATGAGCTTAGTGAAGAAGATAAAATAACAGTTGAAAGAGCGAGGAAAATAGAAAAATTCCTTTCTCAACCTTTTTTCGTTGCTGAAGTTTTTACAGGTAGTCCTGGAAAATATATTAGTCTTGAAGATACTATAGCAGGTTTTAAAGGGATTTTAGAAGGTAAATATGATCATTTACCAGAAAATGCTTTTTATATGGTGGGTAATATAGATGAAGTTATTGCAAAAGCTGATAAATTAAAAGGTTGATTAATGAATGATTTGATTAATTTTGAATTAATTACACCCATGGGTTTAATCTATCAAGGAGAAGTCAAATCTGTCACTTTGCCAGGTAGTGAAGGAGAATTTGGCGTACTAAAAGGACATGCTGCTTTAATATCTTCTTTAAAATCTGGAGTTATTGATATTGAAAAAGCTGATTTAAAACACGAATTAATTGCTATTGATGCGGGACATGCTAAGGTGGATGAGGATAAAATTTCTGTTTTAGCAAAGGGTGCAGTTTGTATTTGTGGAGATAGTGAAAGCGAGATAGAAAAAAATCTCGCTCAAGCTAAAGATTTAATTAAATCTATAAGTTCTGATAATACAGCTTTAGCAGCAGCTTTTTCAAAACTTGATAATGCAAGGATACGTTGATGAATTTTCAGGCTATATTTGATCTTTTTAATGGTTCAAGTGCTATTACTTATATAGTTTTATTATGGCTTTCTTTATATTTTATTTTAACTTTTAGTATTTTATTTGCTAGGTTAACTTATTTGGCTGCTTGGAAAAATAAAGAAAAAGAAAGTTTAAAAGTTTTACATTTGGGTGAAAAAGATTTAAATCATACAGATTCTATTTTAAGAAAATGTACTAATACAGCCCCATCTCATTTAGAAATTTATAAAAATTTAGCAAATCGTCGTGCTTCTATAGGGCTTACTTGGTTAAGTATTATCGCTTCTACTTCGCCTTTTATAGGTCTTTTTGGTACAATTATTTCTATACTTGAAACTTTTAGCGGACTAGGATCACAAAATTCTTTAGGTATTATTGCTCCTAAAATTAGTGAAGCTTTGGTTGCGACGGCTTGCGGTATTTTAGTGGCTATTCCTGCCTATACATTTCATCTTATTGTCAAAAGAAAAGCTTTTGAGGTTTTAAGTATTATTGATAGTGAGATTAAAATTTTAAGTTCTCAAAAATAAGGTTTTAATTATGCCATTTGATGATGAAAAGCCTGAATTAAATATCACACCTTTAGTAGATATTATGCTTGTATTGTTAGCTATTTTAATGGTAACAGCTCCAAGCATTACTTATGAAGAAAAGATTAATCTTCCTCAAGGTAGTCAAAAAAATACTAGTTCACCTACTGTTAAAAGTTTAATTATTAGTATTAACGCAAAAAGAGAAATTTTTTTAAATCAAGAAAAATATGATTTTATAAGTTTTACTGATAATCTTGCTCAAAGAAAGGCATACTTTGATACTCAAAATCCAGTTTATATACGTGCTGATAAAAGTTTAAAATATGATGATGTAATTTCAGTTTTAAGAAGTGTTAAAAATTTAGGGTTTAATAAAGTTGCCTTACAGACTGAGTAATCATGAAACATTATGGTTTAAGTAATTTTAACTCATTTTTACTTGCTTTAGTAATTTATTTTTGTATAGTTATTTTTGTTTTTTTTAAATTAATAAATGAAGTTCAAGTACTAACACAGTATACTGATACTAAAGATAGTTTCATAGATATTGAACTTGCAAAGCCTTTTACTCAACAAAGTGTTTCTAAACAAATACAAAAACCTTTAAATGAAGTTGATATAGAAAAACTTTTTGCCCAAACTACAAATAAGATGGTAAAAACTCAAGATATGGATCAAAAAGCAAGTAATTTTGATGAACTTTTTGGAAATATTAAAGAGATACAAGAGGAAAAAACAACAAAAATTCAATCTAGTGCTAAATCTGATATTCCAAAATCTTTAAGTCCACAAGCTTCTGAACTTATTAAGCAACTTAATGATAATTTGCTTCAAGAAGAAAGTTTGGTGCAAAGTGAAAATATAAAGCTTAAAAAAAAAGGAGTATATGATGAATTTTTAGGAAAAATTGTACGTATTATTACTCAAAGATGGACTCAGTATTATCCAAATAGTGAGAAAATTTCTGTTAAAGTGCAAATTTTTATTGATGAAAATGGAAATTTTGGTTATACTTCTGTTGAAAAAAGTGGAAATCCTTTATATGATGCTAAAGTAGCTGAATTTTTAGAAAATCAAAAAGGTAAATTTATTGCTTATCCTCCTCAAAACAATAAAATAAATATTATAATGAATTTAAGAGATGAAATAAAAGTTAAAAGTGATTAGGAGAAAAAATGAAAAAAAAATTACTAATTTTTTTAGTCTTCTTAGGAAGTCTTTGGGCTGAAGATCCCATTATTGATATTGTTAATTCTGGTGTTGTTTTGCCAAAAATTATTGTTAAAGACAATTCTAATTTAAATGATGCGGATTTGAAAAAAAGTTTTTATAATATTATTATCAATGATTTAAAGGTGAGTTCTAATTTTGAAATTGTTGATAATGCAATTGAGGCAAGTAATTATACTTTTGAGTATGATTTGAGTAAAAATGGTCATGTTTTGAATTTAAATGTTAGCATTAAAGTGGGAACTTCTAATAAATCAGAACAAACCTATACTTTAAGTGGCTTAGAACAATATCCTTTTTTAGCCCATAAAAGTGTTAAGGATTTTGTAAATGTTATAGGATTATCTCCTGTTGAGTGGATGGATCATAAAATTCTTATTGCAAGAAATTCTAGTTCTAAAAAAAGTCAAATTATTATGGCTGATTATACTTTAACTTATCAAAAAGTTATTATTGATGGTGGGCTTAATTTATTTCCAAAATGGGGAAATAAGGAGCAAACTTTGTTTTATTATACAGCTTATGATCATAATAAACCAACTTTATATTCTTATGATTTAACGACAAATAAAGCTAATAAGATTTTATCAAGTGGAGGTATGGTTGTAGCAAGTGATGTTAATTCAGATGGTACTAAATTACTAATTACTATGGCACCAAAGGATCAGCCTGATATATATTTATATGATTTAAATACTAAAAATTTAACACAATTAACTACTTATTCTGGTATTGATGTTAATGGAAATTTTATAGGTTTAGATGATAGTAAAATAGTCTTTGTTAGCGATCGTTTAGGATATCCAAATATTTTTATGCAAGATTTAAATAATAATAAAATTGAACAAGTTGTTTTTCATGGTAGAAATAATTCAGCTGTTTCAACCTATAAAAATTTTTTGGTTTACTCAAGTCGTGAACCAAATCAAGTTGGTGTTTTTAATATTTATTTAATGTCAATCCATAATGATTATATACGTCAGCTAACCGCAAATGGAAAAAATTTATTCCCAAGATTTTCAAGTGATGGTGGGAGTATAGTATTTATTAAATATCTTGGCTCACAAAGTGCTTTAGGTATTATTCGTGTTAATGCCAATAAAGCTTTTTACTTTCCTCTTAGAGTTGGTAAGATTCAATCAATTGATTGGTAAAATTTATATTTTAGGTATAAATTAATTAAAATTTAGATATAATAGTAAGAATTTATTAACTTTGAAAGGTCGTAAATGAAAAAAATTCTTTTTACTTCAATTGCAGTTCTTGCAGTTCTTATTAGCGGTTGTAGTACAAAAAGCACTAGTGTAAGTAGCGATAGTAGTGTTGATTCAAGTCGTGGTTCAGGTGGAATTGATGGCTGGGATATTGATTCTAAAATTTCTCAACTTAATGATACTTTAAATAAAGTTTATTTTGATTTTGATAAATTTAATATTCGTTCTGATATGCAAGGTGTTATTGCTACAAATGCTGATATTTTTAATACAGAAGTAAGCGGTGTTAGTATTACCGTTGAAGGAAATTGCGATGAATGGGGAACTGATGAATATAACCAAGCTTTGGGTTTAAAAAGAGCTAAAGCGGTAAAAGAAGCTTTGGTTGCTAAAGGTGTAAATGCCGATAGAATTGCAGTAAAAAGTTATGGAGAAACCAATCCTGTGTGTACAGAAAAAACTAAAGCTTGCGATGCTCAAAATCGTCGTGCTGAATTTAAATTATCAAGATAATTGATGAAAGAAATATTTTTGGTAGCTCTTTTTTGGGCTACTTTAGTTTATGCAGAAAATTCTGCTTTTGATGCAGGAGATATAAGTAGCAATTCTTCTTATGGTCTAACTTCGAATGAAAAATTTTTTAAAGAAAAATTAGATAGTTTAAGTAATGAAAATATACAGTTCAATGCTAAAATTAATGAAATAGACCAAAGGATAGAGGGTTTACAAAGTACTTTAGAAGGAGTAAATTCTCAATATGCTAAATCAAATATTCGATTAATGCAACTTGAAGAAAGCAATCAAAATATAGAAAATAATTTAAGTGCAGAAATTCAAAGATTAAAAAATTATGTTGAAGAAAGTAGAAAAATTCAAGAAGCTAATAATAAGCAAGTAAAAAAAATTTTAAGTGAACTTAGTTCTTTAGTAAGTACTATGAATGTTAATAATCTTTCTAAAAATGAATTAAATGATAATAATTTAAGTATTTCAAATAATTCTTCTATACCTATAAAGCAAGATTTTAATGCTAGTAATAATAAAGATAGTATAAAAGAAAATGAAACAAAACAAATTGATGATACTTGGAAAAATAAAAATAACAATGAAATTTTAGAATTAGCAATAAAAGATATTAAACAAAATGCTTTTGAGTATGCTAAAGTAAAATTAAATTTTCTTATAGAAAAACAACATTATAAACCTGCAAGAGCAAATTTTTGGCTAGGTGAGATAGAATATAAGAAGAAAAATTATAATAATGCAATACTTTATTATAAAAAGAGTTCTTCTTTAAGTACTAAGGGGGATTATTTTCCAAAGCTTTTATATCATACTGCTATTTCATTAGATAAAATAGGTGATATTAAAACAGCAAATAGTTTTTATAAAGCTTTAAAAAATAATTATCCTAATTCACCTGAAGCAAAAGATTCGCCTAATAGAAAATAAATTAAGGAGATAAAAATGGCTATAGCAAAAAATAGTGTAGTTTCAATGTATTATGAATTAAAAAATGCGAATACTAATGAAGTTTTGGAATCAAATCTTTATTCTCAACCTATTTCTTTTATTTTGGGCAAGGGTCAAATTTTAGAAAGTTTAGAAGAAGAAGTGATGAAGCTTGATTGTCCAAGTAATGCTGATATTGTGATTAAAAAAGAAAAAGGTTTGGGTGAGTATGATGAAAATGCTGTACAAACTTTACCAAAAGAACAATTTGCAGGAATTGATTTAAAAATTGGAATGGAACTTTTTGGTGAAGGTGAAAATGGTGAAACAGTGCGTGTGACTGTAAAAGAAGTTGGTGAAAAAGATGTAACGATTGATTATAATCATCCTTATGCAGGATGTGATTTACTTTTTTCTTTAAATATTGTAGATGTTAGAAAAGCTAGTGAGGATGAAATTTTAACAGGTATTATTGCAGGATCTAATAGTTGTGGTTGTCAAAGTGGACATAATCATGATCATGGACACGGTGGTTGTTGTGGCGGAGGTTGTGGTTGTCATTAATCAATGCTGCATTTATATTCCCTGGTCAAGGATCTCAAAATTTTGGCATGGGGAAAGATTTTTATGAAAATTCTGTAAAAGCTAAACAATTGCTTGAAAATGCAAGTGATTTTTGCAAAATTGATTTCAAATACTTGCTTTTTGAAGAAAATGATAAGCTTAATCAAAGTGAATTTACCCAACCTGCTATAGTTTTAAATTCTTTAATGGCTTATAGTGTTGTATTAGAAAATGTACCCGATTTATCTTTTAAATTAGCATTAGGACATTCTTTAGGAGAATTTTCAGCTTTAGCAGTAAGCGATGCTTTTAGCTTTTTAGAGGTTCTTTCTTTGGTAAACAAAAGAGGCTTTTTTATGCAAGAAGATTGTGCTAAAATTCAAGCAGGTATGATGGTGATTTTAGGACTTGATGATATTCTTATAGAAGAACTTTGTCAAAAAGCTAGAAAAGAGAATAAACAAATTTTTCCTGCAAATTATAATTGTGATGGACAAATTGTTATAGCAGGCTTAAAATCTGATTTAGCAGATTGTGAAAATATGTTTAAAAACGCAGGAGCTAAAAGAGTTATGCTTTTAAATATGAGCGTGGCAAGTCATTGCCCGCTTTTGGAAAATGCTTCTAATAAATTGTTTGTTGAGCTTGAGAAAGTTTTAAAGGAGGATTTTAAAACTGTATTATCAAATGTAAACGCTAAAGCTTATTCAAATAAAAAAGAAGCCCTTGCCTTATTAAAAGCACAACTTGTTTCTCCTGTTCTTTATAAACAAAGTATTAAAACTTGTGAAAATGAAATAGATTATTTTGTTGAGTTTGGTGCTAGTGTGCTTAAAGGTTTAAATAAAAAAATCAGTTTAAAAGAAACCTATGCTTTAACAAATATGAGTGATATTGATAAATTTTTAAAGGCTGTATTATGAAAATAGCAATTTTAGGTGCGATGAGTGAAGAGATTGATCCTTTACTTGAGATACTTAAAGATTATACTAAAATAGAATATGCAAATAATACTTATTATTTTGCTCAATATAAAAATCATGAACTTATTTTAGCTTATTCTAAAATAGGTAAGGTTAATTCTACTTTAAGCGCTAGTGTGATGATAGAAAAATTTGGTGCACAGATTTTACTTTTCACAGGTGTTGCAGGAGCTTTTAATCCTGAACTTGAAATTGGTGATTTGCTTTATGCAACTCAATTAGTTCAATATGATCTTGATATTACTGCTTTTGGTCATCCATTGGGTTTTGTCCCAGGTAACGAAATTTTTATCAAAACAGATGAAAAATTAAATACTCTTGCTTTGGAAGTTGCTCAAGAATTAAAAATAAAACTTCGTGCAGGTATCATTGCTACAGGCGATGAATTTATTTGCGATGAAGCAAAAAAAGCTAAAATTAGAAAAATTTTTAATGCTGATGCTTGTGAAATGGAAGGGGCAAGTGTAGCTTTGGTTTGTGATGCTTTAAAAATACCTTGTTTTATTTTAAGAGCTATGAGTGATAAAGCAGGAGAAAAAGCAGAATTTGATTTTGATGAATTTGTAATTAATTCTGCTAAGATTTCAGCTAATTTTATTCTTAAAATGTGCGATAAATTATGATAAATCTTAGTAAAAAACTTATACGGCAAGTCACACAAGCTAATGCTAAATTCAAACTCATTCAAGAGGGTGACCGTGTTTTATTAGGACTTAGTGGAGGAAAAGATTCATTAGCCTTAGCACATCTTTTAAAACGTATGCAAGCTCATGCTCCTTTTAAATTTGAGTTTGAAGCTTTAACTTTAAGTTATGGTATGGGAGAAGATTATTCTCATCTTCATTTACATTGTAAAGAACATGGTATTAAACATACTATTCTTGATTCTAATATTTATGAAATTTCAGGTGATACTATAAGGAAAAATTCTAGTTTTTGTAGTTATTTTTCAAGAATGCGTCGTGGAGCTTTATATACTTATGCACTTGAAAAAGGTTTTAATAAACTTGCTCTTGCTCATCATTTAGATGATGCAGCAGAGAGTTTTTTTATGAATTTTATCCATAATGGAGCTTTAAGAACTTTAGCGCCTATTTATCAAAGTAAACGCGGTGTAATTGTTATACGTCCTTTAATTTTTGTACGTGAAAGACAACTTAGGGATAATGCTATGCACAATGAGCTTAGCGTTATAGGTAATGAATTTTGTCCTGGTATGAAATTAAGCGAGAGAAATGTAAAATTTCCGCATGCAAGAGAAGAAAGTAAACAAATTTTGGCAAAGTTAGAAAAAGAATACCCTAAACTTTTTACAAGTTTAAAAACTGCTTTTGCAAATTTACATACAGGGAGTTTTTGGTTAGAAAAGGTATAAATGTAATGAATAAAGCTTTTGTTTTAGTTGATTATCAAAATGATTTTATTGATGGAAGTTTAGGTTTTGAGAAAGCTTTAAAAATAAAAAAAAATATACTTGAAGCTTTAAATCATATTGATTTTAATACTATGCATTTACTTGTAACTTATGATACTCATGATGAAAATTATCTTAAAACTAGAGAAGGTTTAAATTTACCTGTGAAACATTGCATTAAAGACAGTTTTGGTTGGTATATGCCACAGGAATTTGAACCTTTTTTGCAAAAAGCACATAAAATTTTTCATAAAAATGTTTTTGGAAGTTTAGAATTGGCCAATTTTATTGAAAAAAGTACTTATGAAGAAATTCATTTTGCAGGTTTGGTTTCTCATATTTGTGTATTTTGTAATATTATTTTAGCTTTTAATGCTAAGCCAAATGCAAGAATTATTTTGCATCAAAATTTAAGTGCAAGTTTTGATGAAAAATTAGAAGGATTTGCTTTTGATATACTTAGAGCTTATGGTATTGAAATACTTTAATGCAAGGTTTTATACTATATACTCAAAAAGTTAAAGACGAAGATTTAATCGTTTATGTTTTAAGTTCTAGGATGCTTATTAAAGCTTATCGTTTTTATGGACTTAGGCATTCTAATATTTTAAGTGGTTATAAAATTGATTTTGCTTTAGAAGAAAATCCTGCTTTTTTACCTAGACTTAAAGATGTTTTGCATTTGGGTTTTTTATGGATCATGCAAAGAGATAAAATGTTAATTTGGCAAGAATTTATTCGCCTTTTATATCAGCATTTAAAAGAAGTACAAGAGCTTGATAGTTTTTATTTTAATTTACTTGATGAATGTGTAAAAAGATTTCAAAAACAAAATCCAAAACGTGTGATTGTTGATGCTTATCTTAAAATTTTAGAATTTGAAGGGAGGCTTCATAAGGAATTTATTTGCTTTGCTTGTGATGAGAAAATTCACAATCGTATTACTTTAATACGGGCTTTATTGCCTTCACATGCATATTGTGCTTTGGGATTTGAATTTGAGGCAAAAAAATTAATGGAATTTTATAAAAGTAAAAATTGTGCTATTTTTAATGATGAAGAGATTCAAAATTTATACCATTTGATTAAAGAGGGTTTATGATACTAAGTGATGAAAAATGTGATTTTTTAGAAGATATAGCGTGTTTTTTAAGTCCTAAAGATGTAGAGCTTCTTTTTGTTGATGATAAAACAATGCAAGAGATTAATTTAAAACAAAGAAAACAAGATAAAACTACTGATGTACTTTCTTTTCCTTTGGAAAATATTCATGAGAATTTACCTTTAGGATCTATTGTTATTAATGTTGATTTGGCAAAACAAAAAGCAAAAGATTTAGGTCATACTTATGAAGAAGAACTCAGTTTGCTTTTTATACACGCTATGCTTCATTTATTAGGTTTTGATCATGAAAGAGATAATGGACAAATGCGAGAGAAAGAAAAAGAACTTATAGAATATTTTAAATTACCTAAAAGTTTAATCATACGAACTTTAGAATAGTTTTATAATAAAAAACTTTAAAAGAATAATTGTATTAATTCTCTCATTTTTTCTATATCATTAATGTGATTGATTTCATCTCTAAAAGCTGAAGCATCTTTATATCCTTTAGAGTATTCGTGTAGATGTTTACGAAAAAGGCTTGTACCTTGAGTTTTATAATGTTTTATCATTTCATCAAAATGTGTAAGTATGATTTCTTTTTTTAAATGTTCGTTAACTTTTTTATTATGTTTGATTTCATAAAATATCCAAGGATTCCCAATACTCGCACGTCCTATCATTAATCCATCACATTTTGTAATATTATAAACTTCACTAGCATTTTGTGCATTAATATCACCATTGGCAATTACAGGAATTTTGACGCTTGCTTTAGCTTTGGCTATAGATTCGTAATCAGCCTTGCCGCTATATAATTGTTTTCTTGTACGCCCATGAATGCTTATAAAATCTACCCCTAAACTTTGACAAATTTGAGCTATTTTTTCGGGATATTTTTCATTAAAACCGAGTCTAAATTTAACACTTGTTAGATTTTTTTTATTATTTTCTTTAATTACTCCTACAAGGGTTTTAAAAAGTTCTAAATTTTCTAATAAAGCACTACCTGCACATTGTTTTACAACTTTATTTACAGGGCAACCACAATTAAAATCAATTCCATCGATAAAATTGATTTCATTTAAAATTTGTACAGCTTTTTTGATAATTTCTTTATTAGATCCTGCAATTTGAACTATATAAGGTTTTTCAAGATCAGCACGTTCTAACATACGTAAGGTTTTAGAATTTTCATAAACTAAGGCATTAGAACTTATCATTTCACTTAAAGTTACATCAGCACCAAATTTTTTTACCACATTGCGAAAGGGTAAATCAGAAAAACCTGCCATAGGAGCTAAAAATAAAGGCTTTTGACTAAAATCTATCATTGTATAATTTGTTTAAGATCTATTTTGATATTTTTTTCGCGTAATATTAAAAAAGCTTGAAATTCATTAAATTGTTTGTCATTATGAATTTGATTTCTTAGTTCATCTAAAAGTCCAAATTCAGCTAAAAGATATAAATAAGCTTTTAAAGCTTCATTTTTTTCATTTTTAATTTTATTAAAAATTCCTATAAGAGCATCAGGATTTAAAAGTGTAGTGCTAAGTTTTGCTATATTAAGATAATCTTTTTGGCTAAGAGTTTGATGAGAAATTAAAACTTCATATTCTGCAGCATTTAAGTTTAAGCTACCTTCTTTGAAGCGTTTTATGAGATTAAGAATTTGAAAAGGTTTTTTGGTAATTTGTATATTTTTAATTTGTTCATAATTTGCTTTTTCTAATAAAGCGTTAAAGGCAATTTCTTCAAATTCATTTTTAATTTCATTAAGATTTTTAATTTTTGAATAAGCATAATTGATATCTTGTTTGAGATGATTTTTTTCATTTTGTATAAATAAAGCATTATTATTATCTAGTTTATATTTATTAAGATTAAAATATTCACTATGATTTAAACCATCAATGAGATCTAAAATTTCATTAATTTTATTTGAATGCGGGATTTTTTCATGGGTTTTTATAGTTTTAAAAAATTGTGCAACAGTTCTAAATTCTTTTGTTTGAAAAGTGATTTTAGAATCTTTTTGAAGCAATAAATCTTGTGTATAGTTTTCAAATTTAGCTGCATCTTTAAAAAAATGCTTAAATTTTAAATAACGCAAGAAACCATATAAACTTATATGGAAAACGCTTAAAATCATGTAAATGATTAAAGGAATAATTAACCATATCATTATAGGGAGTTCTAAGGTAGTATTTTTAATAGTTAAGGTATAATTACCTAATTCTAAATGCCAAGCAAAGCCAATAATAAGTGCTATATAAATAAAACTTGCAAATAAAAAAAGTTTAATTTTCATGTTTTTTTCCTTGTTCTGCAATTTGGCGGCAAGTGATGCAATATCTTGCATGTGGTTTAACCTTAAGTCTTTTGGTATCGATTTCATCATCACAGGATTCGCAAATTCCATAAGTGTCATTTTTAATTTTTTCTAAAGAATTTTTAATTTCTAAAAGTTCTTCTTTAAGATTAGTGCTTATGGTAAAATCAATTTGTGAACCTGTTTCTATAACAGAAAAATCAACACTATCGCTTGGGACACTATTGTGAAGTGCTTCTATTTCTTTAGAATTACTGTGCAAATTTTCTATAATGGTTTTTTGTCTTTCTTCTAAAATAATTTTAAAATTTTGTATCTCATTTTTTGTCATTTTAAAACTTTCTATTTGTGATAAGGATGATTATTATTAATACAAAAAGCACGATAAATTTGTTCTAAAAGTAAAATTTTAACAAATTGATGTGCTAGGGTAAGTTTACTTAATGAAAGTTTAAAATCTAAACTTTGAGTGAATTCTTCTCTTAGGCCATAGGCTCCACCTATGAAAAAACTAAGTTCATTTTTATTTTGAATGAGTTTTGCAAATTCTATACTTGTAAGATTTTTTCCTTTTTCATCAAGAACGATACAATAGCCTTTTTTATGAGGAATAAAAGCTTCTTCATAGCTTTTTTTAGCTTCTAAAATACCTAAATTTTGAGCAGAGGATATTTTTTTGTTAAAGATATGAATTTGTTTTAAAGTAGCGTATTTGGAAATGAGTTTGGAGTATTTTTCATTCCAGGTTTCTAATTTGTTATTTTTTTGAATACAAAAGATATTAATTTGCAAATTATTTTCCACTAAAAAATTTAAGCACATCATAAAGATATTGTTTTTGCTCTCCTCTTGGAATTATAGCATCTATAAGTCCATGTTCTAGCAAAAATTCTGCTTTTTGAAAACCTTGAGGTAAATCAGAACCTATGGTTTGTTTAATAACTCTTACACCAGCAAAGCCTACTAAGGCTTCAGGCTCAGCTATGATTAAGTCTCCAAGCCAGGCAAAAGAAGCGCTAACTCCGCCCATGGTAGGATCAGTTAAAATGCTGATATAAGGGAGTTTTTCTTTGCTTAGAAGTTTAAGTGCAGCGCTGGTTTTACTCATTTGCATTAAAGAATATGTGCTTTCTTGCATTCTGGCTCCACCACTTGCACTTACAATAACAAGGGGATTTTTGTTTGCAATAGCTCTTTGAATAGCACGAACAATCTTTTCTCCTTCAACTGAGCCTAAAGATCCCCCCATAAACGAAAAATCAAATACAACAAGTTGAATTTTTAAGTTATTAATTTCACATTCTCCACTAATTACTGAACTTTTTCTACCTGTTTTATTTTCTCCTTCATTGAGACGTTTTTTATAAGATTTACTATCAACAAATTTTAAAGGATCAATAGCTTCTAAATTAGCATCATATTCAATAAAACTATTTTCATCACTTAAAAGTTTAATGCGTTCATTAGCTGAAATTCTCATATGATAATTACATTTTGGACAAACATTAAAACAAGATTCTATTTCTTTATAATACATCAAAGCATGGCAACTTTGACATTTAACCCAATGATTAGGAGCTTCTTTAGTGCTAGGTTGTTGTCTTCTTATTTTCGAAAAAATATCTGCAAAATTCATTTATTTACCTAAAATATTGTTTTTTATAAATTTTAAGATTATATCAAAAATTTTCTTATCTTGGCTTAGGAGAATGAAATTTTCATTTTTTATATCATAAACTTTATAAGATTTTAATTATTATCTTATTTTTTAGGAAAAAATGATTTATTAAAAGCGTGTTCCAAGATTAAATTCAAAAGTACTTGTATTATCGCCTTTTTTATCATTAAGTGGTTTAGCAAAAACGAGTTGTAAAGGACCTATTGGAGTGATCCATTCAATACCAATGCCTGTACTCATTCTTTTTATTTCATCTAAATTTTTACGTCCTATCATACCATAATCAAAAAAGATACTACCACGAAGCTTAATTCTATCAATTAAAGGGAAGCTAAATTCTACAGAATTAGCAAAAGCTATAGTTCCTCCTATTTCATCTCCCCATTGATTTTTAGGACTTACGCTACGGCTTTCAAATCCACGAATTGATCTAATACCCCCTAAATAAATTCTTTGATTAATAGGTAAATAACCTTCATTCCATACTTTATAAAAACTTGCTTTATAGCGATAGATTACATCATATCCTATATAATCTTGCAAACCTTGGTAAAAACTGAATTTAGAACTTGAAGAAATAAATTTTTGATCCCCTCCAATTCCAGCATATTCTAAACTTGTTAGGGCAATAATACCTGATCGCGGTAGATAATAATCATCTGTATTATTAAAGCTAATTCCAGGAGTTATAGAACTTTTAATACTCTTTCCAAGTTCATATCCTGTTCTTAAAAGTGTTGGACTTAAATGATAAATATTGCTTTGTTCAAGATTATAAGTTAGACTTAGATTATAATATCTTGCAAATTGGTGTCCGATAGTAATATCAAAACCATAATTTTTTTCTGAATAATTATCCCATTCATAATCGTTTGAATAAAGTGTTCCACCTAGACTGTATTGACTATCAGCAACTCGTGGATTAACAAGACTGATTCTTCCTGATAAGGTATCATCGCTTTTGTCAATATTTATAGAACTTTTTATTCCTGATCCAAATATATTAGTATCTGATAATGAAGCATTGAGTAAAAGTCCATCGCTTGAACCATAGCCAATACCGCCAGAAATAGCACCTGTTGAGGCTTCTTTGACATCAACAATTAAATCAATATGGGTATTGTCAATTTTTTCTTCTTTAATATCTACATCATCAAAATAAGAGGTTCTTTTTAAAGCATTTTTTGATTCGCTTAAGTCTGTGCGATTGTATAAATTACCTTCTGTTATATAGAGTTCACGGCGTATAACGCGATCAACTGTGCGTGAATTTCCTGAAATAATCACATTTCTTATATAGACTTTATCATGAGGAATGACTTTAAATACAACGCTAGCTTCTTGTGTTTGATCATTTTTTTGGATATCAGGATAAACTTCTACAAAGGCATAGCCTAAGTCCGCACTTTGTATTTCTATAGTTTTTACGTCTTTTCTAATATTTTCTATATTGATGGTTTTATTAATTTTTGATTGTAGGTTTTTAAGCATTTGTGTATTTTCATCTAAGCTAAATAAAGGATTTTCTATGCTTATATTTTTAATTTTATAAGGCTTCCCTTCTTTGATAAAATAGGTTAAATTTGCTTTATAAGTGTCTGTATAGGTTTTAAGATAAGGAGGAGAAACTTGAATATCTAAATAACCTTTTTTCATGTATTCGTCAGTGATTCTTGAGCTATCATTAGCAAGTTCAAAAATTTTCAACTTACCATCATTGCGTCCCCACATCCAACCCATAAATTCCTTTTCTTTATTAACTATAGCTGGTTCTATATCAGAATAAGAAAAATTTTTAGCACCGCTTAAATGAACACTGTTAATAATAATATTTTCACCACGGTTAATGATAAATTCAAGTTCTAAACCATCAGTATTCTCTAAAGTCTTTTTTTTGTATTCTACGGTAGTATCAAAATAACTTTTTGTTTCATAATAAGCTTTAATGCGTTCAAGTGCATTTTTAATATTTGTTTCATCAAATAATGTCCCTTTTCTAATACCTAAAATATTTTCTATTTGTTTTCTATCATTTGATGCTATACCTGTTATAGTGATTTTTGCTATAGTTGGTTTTTCAGTAACAATGATATTTAAAATACCTTTGTTTTCTTCTATGGCAATATTTTCAAAATAATTTTGTTTGTATAAATTAAAAATAGCAGTATTAATTTTTGCAGGATCGATTTGATCTCCTATTTTAAGTCCCATAATCTTGATAGCACTTGTACTGGATAAATAATTTAATCCGCTAAATTGAATATCTTTAATGGTGCTTGCATTAGTTATTATGGCTAATGCACAAATACTAATAAAATGTTTTTTCATTGATTTTTAACCTAAAGCTTTATTAAAAGCTGTATAATAACAAATAAAATTTAACAACAAACCAAGGAAATTAAAGTATGAAAATAGTAATTATAGGACTTGGACTTATGGGAGGTTCTTTGGGGCTTTGTTTGAAAGAAAATCAACTTATATCTTGTGTATATGGTATGGATGCTAATAAACAAAATGAAGAAGAAGCCTTAAAATTAGGGCTTATTCATGAAGTGATAGAATTTGAAAATTTATATTTATGTGATGTTGTTTTTATTGCAACTCCTGTAGATGCCATTATAAAAATTTTACAAAAATTAATTATTTTGCCTTCTAGTACCACAATTATAGAGCTTGGGAGCACTAAAAGAAAAATTATAGAAAGTGTGCCTAATAATTTAATTAAACAAACTCTTTTTGCCCATCCTATGACAGGTACAGAAAATAGTGGCCCAAAAGCAGCTTTTAAAGAACTTTATAAGGATGCAGTTTGTGTGCTTTGTGATAGTGAGGCAGCTCATGATTTGCATCAAAAAAGAGCAGTGGAAATTTTTTCCCATTTGGGGATGAAAATTGTTTTTATGGATAGTAAAGACCATGATCATCATGCAGCCATCATTTCTCATTTGCCTCATGTTATTAGTTTTTCTTTGGCTAATTTTGTCATGAAAGAAGAAAATAAAAGAAATATTGTTCATTTAGCCGGCGGTTCATTTAAGGGTATGAGTAGAATTGCAAAATCTTCTCCGCAAATGTGGGAAAGTATTTTTTTGCAAAATAAAGACAATGTTTTAAATTCTATTGATTTTTTTCAACAAGAATTGGAAAAATGCAAGAAAATGATCCAGTTAAATCAAAAAAATGAATTGCAAGAATGGATGCAACAGGCTAATACTTTAAGGGAAATTTTGTAAATTTACTAGATATTTACTAAGAATATAATAGAATTTATATTAAAAATTTTTAAGGTAAAATTTGTGATAGGAAAAAAAACAAAGATTTATTTATTTATTTTATTTTTAATGATAATTTTATTTTTTTTTATTTCAAAATTAAGTATTTTTGAAAAAAACCCGCCACAAATTTTAATGTCTGATGTTATATATACAAATCTTAAAAAACCTATTTCAGTTCATATAAAAGATGATGAAAGTGCTATTAAAAATGTACAAATTATATTGCATAAAGATGATAATAACACTATGGTTATAGCCGATGAGAAAATATCTAATTTAAAAGATCTTACTTTACAAATTGCTTTGCCTAAATTAGGATATAAAGAAAATATAAAATCTTTGATTTTAGAAATAGTGGCTAAAGATAGTAGTCTTTGGAATTTTTTTGATGGCAATGAAGCAAGAAAGCAAATTGCTTTAATAATAGATAATACACCACCTAAAATAGATATTATAAGTAATTCTTATCAAATTGAGCAAGGTGGTGGGGCTGCTGTTGTATTTAAAGTTGATGATGATAATTTAGATAAAGTATATATACAAACTAATAAAGGAAAAATTTTTAAGGCTACTCCTTATATAAAGGATGGTTATTATGCTGCTTTGATTGCTTGGGATGCAAGAGATGATGAATTTCGTGCTTTTGTAGTTGCTAGTGATAAAGCAGGTAATATTTCTAAAGAACGTATAAAATATTATTTATTAAACCGAAAATATCGTATTTCAAATATTAATCTCACGGATAAATTTTTAGATGGAAAGATTGAAAATTTAGCTAATCAGTATGCTCCAGAGAATAGTAATTTTAACCGTTATGAAAAATTTAAATTTGTTAATGAAACTTTAAGAGATAGTAATGAAGCATTGATTCACGAAGTGACTTCAAAAGTTCCTGAAGAAAAATTAGAACATTTTGATTTAAATTTATTTTTGCCACTTAAAAATGGTATGAAAGTAGCTGATTTTGCTGATCATAGATATTATTCTTATAATGGGCAATTTATAAGTGATTCTTATCATATGGGACTTGATTTAGCAAGTGTAGCACAAGCTCCTATTATAAGCAATAATGAGGGTAAAGTGGTATTTGCTCAAGAAAATGGTATTTATGGACTTAATTTGATTTTATATCATGGTTTTGGTGTATATAGTCTTTATGGGCATTGTTCTTCTAAAAATATCAATTTAGATGAAGAAGTAGCTCGGCAAAGTATTATAGCAAAAACAGGAACAAGCGGTTTGGCATTAGGAGATCATTTACATTTTGGAATTTTGATTCAAGGGGTTGAAACGCGTCCTGAGCAATGGCAGGATAAAAAATGGATTGAAGATAATATTTATAATGTTTTAAATGAAGGTAAAAAGATAATTTTAGGAAAAAATTAATGAAACAATTAACTTTAGCAAAAACTGTAAAAGGTGTGGGTATAGGACTTCATAAAGGCGAACCTATAGAGATTATTTTAGAGCCTTTGGAATCTGATAGTGGTATAGTTTTTTTTAGGAGTGATTTAAATCTTAGTTATAAGGCAAGTCCTGAAAATGTTATTAATACACAAATGGCAACAGTTTTAGGCGATGAAAGAGGTTTTATTTCTACTATAGAACATTTAATGAGTGCAATTAATGCTTATGGAATTGATAATATTCGTATTGTTTTAAATGCTAATGAGGCTCCTGTAATGGATGGTTCAAGCATTAGTTTTTGTATGATGCTTGATGAAGCAGGGGTTAAAGAACTTGATGCGCCTAAAAAAATTATGGTAATTAAAAAAAATATAGAAATAAGAGATGGTAATAAATTTGTACGTTTAATGCCTAGTAAAAATCCTTGTATTAATTATACAATTAAATTTGATAATGCTGTAATAGGTGAACAACATTATACTTTTGAATTTAGCAAGAAAAATTATATAGAAAATATAGCAAGAGCAAGAACCTTTGGATTTTTAAAAGATGTTCAAGCTCTTAGAAGTATGAATTTAGGACTTGGTGGAAGTTTAGAAAATACTATAGTTGTGGATGAAAATCGTATTTTAAATCCTGAAGGTTTGCGTTTTAAAGATGAATTTGTAAGGCATAAAATTTTAGATGCTATTGGCGATTTAACCTTACTTGGATATCGTGTTTTTGGTGATTATGTTTCTTTTGCAGGAAGTCATCATTTAAATCATTTATTAACTAAAGAGTTGTTAAAAGATAAAGATGCTTATGAAATTGTAAGTCTTGAAAAATCAAATGAAAAAGCTTATGAAAAGGTGTTTGCATAAAAACCTCTTTTTTACTTAATGCCTTATCTAAGCCTTTGATGATAGGAATTTATCAAGATGATAAATTAATAAAAACTTATATAAGTGATGAAAAAATAAGTATTTTTTTACCAAAAATTTTAGATAAATTGATGCAAAAATATGATTTTACAGATTTAATTTATGCTAATGGACCAGGTTCTTATATGGGTATTAAAATTTCTTATGTTAGCTTAAAAACTTTAAGTATAATCAAAAATATCCCTTTATTTGCAATTAGTGCTTTTGAACTCAATAATTATGGTCCTATTAGTGCTAATAAAAATTTTTGTTTTGTGTATAAACAAGATCAAATTATTTTAGAACAAAATACCCCAGCAAAGTTTTTTTTACCTAAAAATTTACAAGATCTTAAACTAAATAATGATAATCTTCCTTTTTATTTTTTAAATGCAATTTAGGATAAATTTTGAAAATTTTAATTCCTGCTACAAGTGCAAATTTAGGACCAGGTTTTGATTGTTTAGGGCTTAGTTTACAACTTTTTAATGAAGTGCAAATTGAAAAATCAAGTGTTTTAAGTATTAGTATTACAGGAGAGGGTAGTGATATTATTTTTTTAAAAAAAAATAATATTTTTATTAATATTTTTTATGAAATTTATGAAAAATTAAGTGGTAAAAAAGAAAATTTTCGTTTTATTTTTCAAAATAATATCCCTTTATCTCGAGGTTTAGGTAGTTCTTCTGCAGTTATTGTAGGAGCAATTGCTAGCGCTTATTGTATGAGCGGGTTTAAAGTTGAAAAAGAGCGTATTTTAGATGAGGCTTTAAAATATGAAACTCATCCAGATAATATTGCTCCAGCAAGTCTTGGCGGTTTTGTGTGTTCTTTAGTGGAAAATAATAAAGTTTATAGCATTAAAAAAGAGATTGATAAAGATTTAGCAGCTATCATCGTAATCCCAAATTTAGCAATGAATACAGAACAATCACGTCAAGCTTTAGCAAAAAATTTAAGTTTTAATGATGCGGTTTTTAACCTTTCTCATGCTTCTTTTTTAACTGCTTGTTTTTTGGAAAAAAAATATGAATTTTTAAAATTTGCAAGTCAAGATAAATTGCATCAAATAAATCGTATGAAAAATTTACCCGAGCTTTTTATGGTTCAAAAATTTGCTTTAGAAAACAAAGCTTTAATGAGTACGCTTTCAGGTTCAGGTTCGAGTTTTTTTTCTTTAGCTTATAAAGATGATGCAAAAGATTTATTTTTAAAAATGCAAAAGCAATTTAAAGATTTTTGTGTACGATATTTGGAATTTGATAATAATGGCTTTGAAATTTGCTAAAAAATATAAAAAAAAGATATAATTTTGAAAAAACATATACCAATTAGAATGTGCATAGTGTGTAAAAATCGTTTTGAACAAAATGCATTATTTAGATTTAAAGTTGTTTTAGGAAATATTACAACTAAGATAGAATGTGGAAGAAGTGCTTATTTGTGTCAAAATTGTATTGAAAAAGACAATAAAATTTTACAAAAAGCATTTTCTAAAATGTATAAAAATTTAAATACTAAAATCACCCAGCAAGGACTTAAGGAGATATTTTTAAATGGCAAAAATTAGGATTCATGAAATTGCAAAAGAATTAGGTTATGATAGTAAAGAGATTATTGAAAAAGCGAATGAATTAGGGCTTGAAATAAAAACAGCTTCAAATGCTGTAGAACCAGAAATTGCAGCTGCTATTTATGAATATATACAAACAAGAGAAATTCCAGAAGCATTTAAAAAAAATATCAAAAATAATACAGCTAAAAAAAATAAAAAAGGGGAATTAAAAGAAGCGGTTCATTTTAATACACCTGAAGAAACTTCAATGATTAAAAAAGAAGAAAAACCTAAGCAAGAATTATTAAAAGAAGAAATACAAGTTAAAAAAAGGGATAATTTTAAAAGACAAGAAAATACAGATAATAAACCCCAAAGTCTTGCTAGTGCTACTTTGGCTAAAAGACGTGGTCTTGTTATTGTTAAAAAGAAAAAAGATATAGATGAAAGCGGTTTGAAAAAAGAAGAAAATAAAAATTTAAAGGATATTGTTGTTAATAATGAGGAGCGTTTAAGTTTAAAAACGATGTTTTCAAATGCTGATGAGAATTTAAAGAAAAAGAAACAAGAAAAAAAACCTTTCATTGCAACTAAAAAAGAAAGTACTCAAAAAATGAATTTTTTGGATGAGCATGATTTTGGAGATATTTCTTTAGATGATGAGAATGAAGTGGTTTTACCTGATTTTAGTACTAAAGAACAAGAAAAACCTCAAAATCTTATGAAAACGCAGCCTAATTTTTTACGTCAAGCTGTAGGTAATTCTGCTGGATTTGGTAATGAAGGGGGAATTCAAAGAAGAAGTCGTAAGAAGCCTCCTAAAAAAGTTGAAAAAAAAGAAGTTGAACAAGTAAGCAGTGTTTTTATCCCTAAAGAAATTCGTGTATATGAATTTGCAGATAAAATTGGTAAAAGCACAAGTGAGATAATTTCAAAACTTTTTATGCTTGGAATGATGACAACAAAAAATGATTTTCTAGATGAAGATGCTATTGAAATTTTAGCAGCTGAGTTTGGTATAGAAATTAATATTATTAATGAGGCAGCTGAGTTTGATTATGTAAAAGATTATGAAAAAGAAAATGATGAAAAAGATTTAGTTGCTAGAGCGCCTGTAATTACTATTATGGGGCATGTTGATCATGGAAAAACTTCTTTATTAGATTATATTAGAAAGTCACGTATTGCAAGTGGTGAAGCAGGTGGAATTACTCAGCATGTAGGTGCTTATATGGTAGAAAAAAATGGACGTAAAATTACTTTTATTGATACCCCAGGTCATGAAGCTTTTACAGCTATGCGTGCAAGAGGAGCAAGTATAACAGATATTGTTATTATTGTTGTAGCTGCTGATGATGGAGTAAAACCACAAACTAAAGAGGCAATTGATCATGCAAAAGCAGCGGGTGTACCTATTATTATTGCTATTAATAAAATGGATAAAGAAGGTGCTAATGCTGATATGGTTAAAATCCAACTTGCAGAGATGGAAATTATGCCAGTAGAATGGGGTGGTACTTATGAATTTGTTGGTGTTTCGGCAAAAACAGGAATGGGTGTTGAAGATTTGCTTGAAATTGTTCTTTTGCAAGCTGATATTTTAGAACTTAAGGCTAATCCAAAAAGTTTTGCTAAGGCTAGTGTTATTGAAAGTTCTATACAAAAAGGACGTGGTGCAGTAGCAACAGTTATTGTGCAAAATGGAACTCTTAGTGTCGGAAATACTGTTGTTGCAGGAGAGGCTTATGGAAAAGTGCGTGCTATGAGTGATGATCAAGGTAAGGTTTTAAAAGAAATTAAACCAGGAGAATGTGGGGTTATTGTAGGGCTTAGTGAAGTTGCGGATGCAGGAGAAATTTTAATTGCTGTAAAAACTGATAAAGAAGCAAGAGAATACGCTAATAAACGTCATGAATATAATCGTCAAAAAGAACTTAGCAAATCTACTAAAGTAAGTATAGATGAGCTTGGAGCTAAGATAAAAGAAGGCAATTTAAAAGCCTTGCCACTTATTTTAAAAGCTGATGTGCAAGGGTCTTTAGAAGCTTTAAAATCAAGTTTAGAAAAATTAAGAAATGATGAAATTAAAGTTAATATTATTCATAGTGGAGTAGGAGGTATTACTCAAAGTGATATTGAACTTGCAAGTGCGAGTGAAAATTCTATTGTATTAGGTTTTAATATACGTCCTACTGGTGAAATTAAAGAGCGCGCTAAAGATAAAGGGGTTGAAATTAAAACTTATAATGTAATTTATAATCTCTTAGATGATGTAAAAGCTTTACTTGGTGGGATGATGAGTCCTATTATTTCAGAAGAACAACTTGGACAAGCTCAAATAAGACAAGTAATTAATGTGCCAAAAATTGGGCAAATTGCAGGTTGTATGGTGACTGAAGGTGTTATTAATCGTGGAGCTAAGATTCGTCTTATTCGTGATGGAGTAGTTATTTATGAAGGTAATGTAAGTTCTTTAAAACGTTTTAAAGATGATGCTAAAGAAGTTGCAAAAGGTTATGAATGTGGTGTAGGTATAGAAGGATGTGATGATATGAGAGTGGGTGATTATATAGAAAGTTATAAACAAATACAAGAGCAAGCAAGTCTATGAATCCAAGTGAAATTAAAAAACTTCGCACAGAAAGTATTTTAAAAGAATTAATTCCCGAGGCTTTGGCGAATTTAGATGATGAAAATTTGAAAAATCTTTGCGTGGTAGATGTAGAATGTAAAAAAGGCAGATATGATGCTTTTGTATATCTTGATAAGATGTTTTTTAATATTCACGAACAAGAAAAAATTTTAAATTCTTTAAAAAAAGCAGCTAGAGCTTTGCAAAATTATTGTATGAGTGAACAAGGTTGGTATAGGTGTCCTAATTTTCATTTTAAATTTGATGATAGGCTTGAATATCAAAATCATATGGATGCTTTGTTTGAGAAAATAAAAAAGGATATTCATGAATCTTGAAGCTCTTTGCAAAGAAGTTGGACTTATTTTTTATGATGAGGAATTGCTTAGCGAAAATGGTAAAAAAATTTACCGTATTTATGTAATGAAAAAAGGTGGAGTTACCTTGGATGATTGTGCTAAGCTAAGTGAAATTTTATCTCCTATTTTTGATGTTGATCCGCCTATAAAGGGTGAGTATTTTTTAGAAGTATCTTCTCCAGGACTTGAAAGGAGTCTTAGTACTTTAGATCATTTTGCAAAAAGTATGGGAGAAAAGGTGAAAATTACTACTCATCAAAAAGAAAAAATTGAAGCTCAAATTATTCGAGTGGATAATGAAGATATATTTTTGCAAAATTTGCAAAATCAAGAACAAATTATTTTAAAGTTAAGTGATATAAAAAAAGCTAAGACTTTTGTTATATGGTAGTATTATAAGGGTATGGCCCTTATTTTCAACTTCCTCTATAAGTTGAATATCCAAATGGAGATAGCGTTAGGGGAACATGATAGTGTTTTTGATCTTTTGATGCTTCAAAGCCAACTTCTATATAAGGATAAAAAGATTTTGTATTTTCTTTGTCAAAATAGTCTTTAGTATAAAATTTCAGTTTATAAACTCCAGATACTGTATTTTGAGTATTTGTATAAGGTAAGAAATCTGTTATTCTCCCATTTTCTCCTGTGTATTTTTCATCTATTTTTGTCCATTGATTATTGTTTTCGAGTTTATACAATTCTACTTTAACATTTTTAGCATTTCCACCTTTGCTAATATCTAAAATATGTGTGCTTAATTGATATTCTGCAGCACTTAAGATAATAGGAAGGCTTGCTAAACTTAATAATATTTTTTTAATAGAAATCATTTATTCTCCTTGAATTAATTTTTTATATTTTAATGAAAATAATGTTTTATAAAATAAATAATTATTATCAATTAATATTTTTAAAAATTATTTTCTGTAAGTAGTATTACGTAAAAAAGTATATGAATAATTAAAAATCAAATCAAAATGTTTTTTTATAATTTTATTTTTTTAATAAAAATTTTACTAAAAAATGTATTAAAAAACTAAAGCAAGCTACAGTGATTATACAAGCACCGCTTGAGAGGTTAAGATAATAGCTAAATATAAGTCCTAAAATACAAAAAATTATACTTAAAAAACTTGCTAAAATCATAATAAAACCAAGTCTTTTGGTAAAATTTTCCGCGATAAAACTAGGAATACTTAATAAGGCCATAACTAAAATAAGTCCTACAAGTCTTATAGAAATCACTATACAAAAAGCTATTAAAGTAATGAGCAGATAATGGAAAAAATTGGTATTAATACCACAAACTTTAGTAAATTCAAAATCAAAACTTAAAGATTGAAATTGTCTATAAAATAATAATATTAAAACAATTACAATACCATCAACCATACCCATAAGCCATAAATCTTCTTTTCCAACGGCTAAAATGCTTCCAAAAAGATAGGCCATTAAATCTGTATTATAGCTTGGGCTTAGATCAATTAAGATGATGCCAATTGCCATACCAAAAGCCCAAATTACAGCAATAATACTATCGCTTCTGTGTTCAAAACGTTGGGATAAAAAGGCTATTAAAAAAGCTAAAAATAAAGTAAAAATTCCAGTACTAAGTAAAATAGGTAAGGAAAAATAAAAAGCTATGCCTATGCCACCAAAAGCCCCATGTGTGATGGCGCCAGCCATGGAAAAAAGACGGTTTATCATGATTAAAGTTCCTATAATCCCACAAGCTATACTTACTAAAATGGCTGCTAATAAGGCATTTTGAAAAAAGGTGAAATGTAAAATTTCAATCATGATTTTCCTTTATAAATTTAAGACAAAAGCTTTCTTTTTTAAATTCCGATTTTTTTAAATTTTTTCTTGTGAATTCTTGCATGCATAGTTTTTTGCTATCGCAATTTGCTTCGTCGCAAAGACAAGAATTTAAACTCATTTCAACATCACAAAAATGTGAGTGATTTTCGTATAAATGCTTCAAAAATATACTTTTTTCTTTTTCTTTAGTATTAGTATGTAAAAAAAGTTCTTTATTTAAATATGCAATTTTATCACTATAAGCAAGTACGAGATTAATATCATGACAAATAAGTAAAATTCCCATTCCATCATAATGTAAAGAGTTTAAAAGTTCTAAGATTTGTATGGCAGATTTACTATCAACACTGGCAGTAGGTTCATCTAAGATTAGCATTTTGCAATCACTAACTAAGGCTCTTGCAATAAAAACGCGTTGTCTTTGCCCTCCACTTAAAGAATTAATCGTTTTATTCCAAAAATCTTGCATGCCTACATTTTTTAAAGCTTGCATAGCCTTTTCTTTGTCTTTTTTGCTGTAAAAACCAAAAATTTTTTGATTAATAAGCCCCATAAGGACAATTTCTATTACTCTTGGATAAAAATTAGGATTTACTAAGCTGTGTTGAGGAACATAGCCAATTTCTTTTCTTTGTAGTTCTTGAAATTTTATTTCATTTTTTGATTTTAAAAGTCCTAAGATGAGTTTTATGAGTGTAGATTTTCCTGCTCCATTAGGACCTATGATAGAAAGAAAATCTTTACTATCATAGCTTAAATTAATATTATTTAAAACAGTTTGATTATCATAAGCATAGTTTAGGTTAGAAATTTCAAAAAAAAGCATAGATAAACCTAAAGATTTTTAGAAAGGGCATTAGCTGTTTTTAAAAGTTCATTTTCCCATTCATAAGATAAATGATTTATTTTGTAAATTTGTGCATGAGATTCTTTGGCTAATGCTTTAGCTGCATTTTCAGGGAAATTATTTTGTACAAAAATAATTGTAATATTTTTGTTTTTCATCATAGTGATTAAATTTTGTAAATCTTTACTTTTTGGTTCTTTACCTAAGATTTCTACAGGAATTTGGGTAAGATTATAGCGTTTTGCAAAATATGCCCAAGAAGGATGATAAACTACAAATTCCCTATTTTTTAATTTTTCTAGTTTGGAAGCAATTTGTAAATTTAAACTATCTAGTTGGGCTAAAAATTGATCTAAATTTTGTTTATATAATTTTTTGTTTTGAGGATATTTTTGAATTAAGACATTATAAATATTTAAAGCCATAGTTTGCACTAAAATAGGATCAAGCCAGGTGTGAGGATCAAAATTTTCATGTTTGTGAGAATGATGATCTTGTTCATGATTTACTATCAAAGCTATGTTTTTTTGCATATTCTCAATTTGTAATTTTGGAAAATTTTGTTTAAATTTACTCATAAATATTTTTTCAAATTCTAATCCTATGGTAAAATAAATATCACTTTTTTCAAGTTTTTTCATAGCACTTGCTTTGAATTCAAAATTATGTTCATTATTATTTTGCGGCAATAAAATATTAATATTTAAAGTATCTCCAGCTATTTTTTTAACAAAAAATGCTTGAGGCGGTATACTAACGCTAACTAAATGTGTAGAAGGAGTTTCATTTTTTAAATTTTTAGCCTGTATTAAAGTGCATGATAAAAATCCTAATAGAATAAAAAAAATTGATTTTTTCAAAATATTTCCTCGTTATAAAATTTTAGTAATTATAGCTATATTAAGCTTAATACATTGAATTTATTTAATAAAGTTAGTTATAAAATATAAAATTATTAATGATGTATTAGGTATTTTATCGTTTTTATTAATAACATAAGCTCTAGATCATATTTTAGTTTTATTTAGAGTGTGGTTTTTAAAGTTTCCAAAAAGTTTCCAAATATTTTTATACTTAAGATTATTTTAAAATTTTTAATATTGGAGTCAAAATGGAAAGAAGATTGTTTTTAAAAGGTTCTGTTTTAAGTTCTATGGTAGCTTTTTTTGCAAATTCAAATTTAAATGCTGCTATATTTAAAGATAAAGATTTATTAGGTTTTAAAGCTGTAAAAGCAAGTACAAAAGATGAGGTTATAGTACCTGAGGGTTATGAAGCTAAGGTTTTGATTTCTTGGGGAGATCCACTTTTTAGTAAGGCAAAACCTTATGATGAGAATAAAACAATCAATAAAAGTGCGGTTGAAAATGCTCATTTAGTTTTTGGAGATAATAATGATGGTATGAGTTTTTTCCCACTTTCTAAAACTAGGGGTATTTTAGTGGTCAATAATGAATATATCAATCCTGAAATTATGTTTAACCATCAAGGTAAAAATTTAAATAAAGAAGATGTTTTATATGAACAAGCTAGTGTAGGTGTAAGTATATTTGAAATTCAAAAAAATATAAATGATTGGACTGTAGTTTTAGATTCTAAATATAATCGTAGAATAGATGCAAATACTAAAATTAAAGTTAGCGGATCAGCTAAGTTAGCAGTTTTACAAAATGAAAAATTTGTTTATGGAACTTTTGCTAATTGTGCTAATGGGCAAACACCTTGGGGAACTTATATTACTTGTGAGGAAAATTTTGATGATTTTTTTGGAAGTTCTGATGAAAATTTAGAATTTAATGATGCGCTTAAACGTTATGGTTTTAAAAAAACTAGTCATTATGGTTGGGAAAAATTTGATTCAAGATTTGATTTAGCTAAAAATAAGAATGTTTTAAATCATTATGGCTGGATAGTAGAAATTAATCCTTATGATGCCAATAGCATTCCTATTAAAAGGACTTCTTTGGGGCGTTTTAAACATGAAAATGCTGAAATTATTGTAGAAGAAGATGGAAGTGTTATTGTTTATATGGGTGATGATGAAGCAAATGAATTTATTTATAAATTTGTAAGTAAACATAAATACAAAAAAGGTTTTGATACAAGTAAAATTTTAGATGAAGGTATTTTATATGTAGCACAATTTGATGGTGAAATAGGAGATTTTAAAGGAAAAGGGAAATGGTTGGCTTTAGAGTATGGAAAAGACGGTTTAGATGAAAAAAATGGTTTTAAATCTCAAGCTGATGTGTTAATTAATACCCGTATAGCAGCAAGTATAGTTGGAGCAACTCCTATGGATAGGTGTGAGTGGATAGCAAGCCATAAGCATAGTGGATCTAAGGAAGTATTTGCTACGCTTACTAATAATAAAAACCGTAAAGAAGCTAATGCTGTTAATCCTAGATTGAAAAATGTTTATGGACAGATTATAAAATGGATGCCAAAGCATTCCCATACACAAAGTGATTTTGAATGGGAAATTTTTATTCTTGCAGGAAATCCTGATAATCAAAAATCTTTATATAAGGGCTCAAATAATATTACAAGTGAAAATAAATTTAATTCTCCTGATGGTTTGAAATTTGATAGGGATGGTAGGCTTTGGATACAAACAGATGGATCTTATTCTAATAAAGGAGAATATGAAGGTATGGGAAATAATTGTATGCTAGCAGCAAATCCTAAAACAGGAGAAATTAAGCGCTTTTTAACAGGACCTATTGCTTGTGAATTAACAGGTATAGCTTTTAATGAAGATTATACCACTATGTTTGTAGGTGTGCAACATCCTGGAGAAGATTTAAAAGGAAGTACTTTTCCTTATGGGAAAACGCCTAGATCAAGCGTAGTGATGATAAGAAAGCTTGATAATGGGGTCATAGGAAGTTAGATAAATATAGAAGTTGTAAAATCAACTTCTATAATTTTTTAATGTAGACTTTCTATATAAGATATAGCACTAAGTGCAGCTATAGCTCCATCACCTGCAGCACAAATCACTTGTTTTGGAGCGTCTTTTCTAAGATCACCTGCAACAAAAAGTCCTGGAATATTTGTTTGCATTTTTAAATCTACGCTTACTTGTCCATTTTCTTCCATATTACATAAAAATTTTCCATTATCTTGTTTTAAAATTTCATTTCTTACATTTAAACCTACAAAGGTAAAAATTCCTGGAACATTTAAATTTTTTATGTCACCATTTTTTAATTTGACTTTTACACCCAAAACGCCTGTTTTATCTCCATATACTTCATCAATACTTGCATTGGTTATTAGTTCAATTTTTTCATTTTTCTTTGCTTTTTCAACAGTAGAAGGAATGGCTCTAAATTCATCTCTTCTATGAATAAGATATACTTTAGAACAAATATTGGCTAGATATAAAGCTTCTTCTAAGGCTGTGTCTCCACCCCCTAAAACTGCAACTTCTTTATTTTTATAAAAAAAACCATCACAAGTTGCACAAGTGCTTACACCTTTTCCAAAAAATTCTTCTTCGCCTTTAAAACCTGCTTTTTTAGGAGAGGATCCTGTGCAAACTATAACAGCTTTAGCAAGTTGCGATTTTCCTCCTCTAATGTTTATGGTAAAACTCCCATCATTATTTTGCAAAATTTGTTGTACTTCTACCATTTCATGTTTTAAGCCAAAACGCATACATTGTTCATTCCAAGGTGCCATAAAAGAAATTCCATCCATAACTTGTGCTACACCCGGGTAATTTTCTATTTCAGAGCTTAAGGTGATTTGTCCTCCAGGCATACCTTTTTCAAACATTACTACATTTTTAAGTCCACCTCTAGTAGCATAAAGTCCTGCACTAAGTCCTGCAGGACCTCCACCTATAATTGCTAAATCTAACATTGCTTTTCCTTTATTTTAAGTTTTTATTATTAATAATAATATAAAAATTATTCTTAACAGCAACTAATTATATTTAGTATACATAGAAATTTAAAGTAGTAGGCTAGTATAAAACTAGCCTTAAGGTTTTTTATAATAAAGAATTAAGTTTATCGCTAATTGCTTGTTTTGATTGTGCTCCAACTAATTGGTCTACTACTTCACCATTTTTAAAAAAAATCAGTGTTGGTATAGAACGAACACCAAATTGAGCTGCTAAATCACCTTGTTCATCTGTATTGACTTTGCAAATTTTAGCTTTACTATCAAAATCATTTGCAAGCTCATCTATAACTGGACTAAGCATTCTACAAGGTCCACACCATGGAGCCCAAAAATCAACTAAAGATACACCTTCTTTTGCTTGATCGAAATTATCACTTGTTAATTCGATATATTTTCCCATAATTTTTCCTTTCTCTAATTTTCCTCTAATTGTATTTTATTTTTTTAAATATCAGCTTAAAAATTAATATTTTCAAAAAATTGTATTGTGTCATTGTTGATACAAATAAGATCAACTTGAAAATCATTAAAATTCCCGTATTTAAGATGATAAAAATCTATAGTTTTTAAAATTTTTTCAAGTTTTTTAGAATTTAAACGCTCAGAAGTTTCATAATCATTTTGAGTGAATTTTACTTCTATAAAATGTAGAATTTCATCTTTTTTTGCAATAATATCAATTTCACCAAATTTAGAATGAAAATTTCTTTTAATAAGAGTGAAACCTTGTTTTTTGAGAAAATTACAAGCTTTATTTTCCCCTAAAATTCCACTTAAATAAGATTTTAAACCCATTATTCTATACGCATCATAAAAGGTTTTGTTTTTATGAAATCTTGTTGGTCTAAAATTTTAAGTAAATTTTGTATACTTTTTTCGTAGGTTAAGTGTGTAGTAAAAAATAAAGTGCTATAGTTTTCATCATTTTTTTTAGGTTTTTGCAAAAAACTATCAATGGAAATATCATTTTGACTCATCAATTGAGTAATTTTAGACAAAATCCCTATTTTATCTTCAACTTTCATTCTTAAATAATATTTTGTATAGATTTCATCTTTATCTAAAAGTTTATATTCTAAGGTATTTACAAAGCCCAACATAGGAGTTTTTGCTTGATCTTTGGCTATATCCATAAGATCTGAAATAACTGCACTAGCAGTAGCTTTACCTCCTGCTCCAGCACCATAATATAAACTTTCTCCTAATAAATCCCCATTAATGCTTATAGCATTCATTACCCCCTCAACTTTAGCAAGCATGGTGTCTTTATTGATCATAGTAGGATGTACTCTTAATTCTACTTTATTTTCGCGTACTTTTGCAATACCTAAAAGTTTGATAGTTAATTCAAATTCATTAGCAAAATATATGTCTTCAGGAGTGATTTGGCTAATGCCTTCAATTAGAATATTTTCAGGTTTAGCTTTAAGATTATAGGCTATACTTGATAAAACAAGAAGTTTATGGGCTGCATCTTGACCTTCTATATCAAAGCTTGGATTAGCTTCAGCATAACCTAAATTTTGAGCCTTTTCTAAAGCTTGTTTAAAGCTCATATTTTTCTCGCTCATAGAGCTTAAAATAAAATTGCTTGTACCATTTAATATGCCTTTAATAGTTAAGATATTATTTGCACTTAAACCCTCTTTTAAAACTTTAATGATAGGAATTCCACCAGCTACACTAGCTTCATAACCAAAGGCTATATCTTTGGCTAAATTTTCAAGTTCGTAACGATGGTAGGCTAGCATAGCTTTATTTGCAGTTACTACAGCTTTTTTCTTTTTTAAAATTTCACTAACTATTTTAAAGGTTTCATTAACTCCACCCATTAATTCTACAAAAACATCTACTTCAGCATTTAAAATTTCATCAATGTTTTGGGTTATGGGAATTAAAGCATTTTTTTTAGGAGTTCTAGTAAGAGCAATAACAGGAGTAATATTTTTTCCACATCTTGCACGTATAAGTTTTTGATTTTCTAAAAGAAATTGAACCACGGCACTTCCTACTGTACCATAACCAAGAATTGCTATTTTCATGATTTATTCTTTTAAATATTTTTTAATATTACGTGAAGCTTGTCGTATACGATTTTCATTTTCAATTAAGGCAATTCTTACATAATCATCTCCAGCTTCACCAAAACCTATACCAGGACTTACTGCAACATTAGCACGTTGTAGGAGTTGTTTAGAAAATTCTAAGCTTTTTAAATGTCTTTTATTTTCAGGAAGTTTTGCCCAAACAAACATACTTGCTTTAGGTTTTTCTAAATTCCATCCCGCATTTTCAAAAGCTTCAGTTAAAATATTCATTCTTTTATAGTAGGTATTGCAAATTGTATTTACACAGTTTTGATCCCCATCTAAGGCTATAGTAGCAGCCACTTGAATAGGTGTGTACATACCATAATCAAACCAAGATTTTATTTTTTTAAGTGCATTGATTAAGCGTTTATTTCCTACTACAAAACCTACACGCCAACCTGCCATATTGTAAGATTTGGATAGGGTGTAAGTTTCTACTGCTACATCTTTTGCCCCTTCAACTTCTAAAATAGAAGGGGTTTTATAATCATTATAGGTTAAATCTGCATAGGCTATATCTGAAATAATATAAAATCTTTCTTTTTTTGCTATTGTAATTAATCTTTGATAAAAACTTTTTTCACAAGTTACAGTTGTTGGGTTATGAGGGAAATTGACTACAATATATTTTGGACGTGGTATGCTTTCATTTAAGGTTTTATGCAAATCTTCAAAAAATTGATTTTCATTTAATTCAAATTTTTCATTATAAATTAATGGCATGGTTGCTACATTCCCTCCTGCTATAATAAAAGCTTGAGTATGGATGGGATAAGCAGGAGTAGGTACTATAGCAACATCACCTGGATTAATGATAGCTCTAGCAAGATTTACAAAGCCTTCTTTAGATCCCATAGTGGCTACAACTTCATTTTCAGGATCTAAAGTGACATTGTATTTTCTTTTATACCAATTACAAATTGCCAAACGAAGTTTATAAATTCCCATAGAAGTAGAATAACCTGAAGTTTTATCTTTGTTTGCACTTTGACAAAGTTTGTCAATAATATGTTGTGGAGTTTTGCCATCGGGATTTCCCATTGAAAAGTCGATGATATCTTCTCCAGCACGTCTTGCTGCCATTTTAATTGCATTTACCTCTGCAAAAACATAGTTTGGAAGTCTTTCTATAGTGTTAAAACGGATTTCATCGAACATTATTTTCCTTTATTTTTTTAAGGTAATTTTTAAACCTCTGCGAATATTGTCTAAACTATACATATCACTTATAATGGCATACATAGCACCGTTTGGAATGAGTTCTGAAAAGTGGTTATTTTTATTATTGCTTTTTATTGCTTTAATTAAATTAAGATTTTGATCTAGAAAAAAGATTTTAGGAAACCAATTGTCTAAATCATTTGCATCAACAATCAAATTTGTGGCATTTTTTAAATTTAATACATAATCTTTTAAAGGTTTTTCTAAAGATTTTGGAGTATTTAAAGTTAAATTGATATTAGTTTTTAATATAGCATTAGTGAAATTTAAATTATATTCATAATCATAAGTTCCAATACGTTTAATGTTATCTATATAAACAGAATTTTCTTTTAAAAGATTATAAAGGGTACCAGGATCTAGTATATATTGAGACTCTACTTGTATGGTATAATCAATATTACCTTCTCTTAATATTAAATCTGTAGGAATAAAATAGACATAACCAGCATCATTTAAAACATCTGATAAAATTTTAAAAAACATAATTTCATCAGCTTTTGCTTTAAAATTTAATCTTAAATTTTGTGGATTTGGTAGAACTAAAGTGATTAAAGAATTGGTTTTTAGTATTTGAGATATTTTAGCAATATTACAATTTCCATTATCATCTAAATAAGGATTATTTAAAAATAATAATTCAAGTTGAGAATTTTTTTTGGGATTGTTTACTAAATTTTTTGCTAATTCAAAACTTGAGCTTGCAAAAGATAAGTTAAGATATAAGGTAAGAATAATAATTTTTTTTACCATTCTTTACCTTTGTTTAATTTTATAAATTCAGCAGCTGAAATACTTGTGATTTTTCCATCTTTGATTAAAAAACGTTTTAAGTTGCCAGCAGGAAATTTATGTTCTTGATTTTCTTGATTGATCATGGTTAAAGAAGCAGCTCCTGTTAACATGAGTTGATCTTTATCTAAAGAAATATTAAAATCTTTTTCTTTAACAAAACTTGTTTTTTTAAGATTTTTTAAATCTATTAAGCCTATCCAAATTTTTGTAGAAGTTTGAAAATATGCTTGATTTAAAATATCAGTTTTTGTTGTTTTTGTATGGAGAATTTCCTCTTCATGGGTTAAAGTTTGGTTATTTTCAAGGGTGTGATTTTGTGTGCTAATATTTTGTTCATTTTCTTGCAATTGAATGTTTTGATTTGATGTAGTGATGTTTTGATAGCTTTGATTTGCTTCTTTAATTTTATCATTGTCTATGATAACAACATTATTTTCTAAAGATTTTAAATTTTCTTGAGCTTGACCTATAATATTAATTACTGTTGCACTAGTATTGTTTTGTTCATCTTTAAATAAGGTTTTTAATGTATCAAAATAATATATAGTTATTACTATAATAATTAAAATGATAAAAATAATAAAAAAGGGCCAAATAGAGGAAGTTTTTTGACTATAAGCTTCTAATTTTGTGATTATGATCTTTGATTTTTTTTGTGGATTGGGATTGTTTTCATTAAGGTAGTGTTCATATTCTTCATTAAAATCACTAAAATCAAGTTCATATTCTCGGCTTAAAATTTTAAGAAAACCTTTGACATTAAAACGACTTAAAACACTGAAGTTTTTTTCTACTAAAGCTTCTAGAAAATCAAGTTCTATCTGCGTTTTAGCCGCAACTTCTTTTAAATTTAATTCTTGTATTTTTTTCCAATTAAGCATTTATCATCCTATCACAAAGTATTGCAAAAGCAGCATTAACATTGAGGCTATCAAAATTATTTTTCATTGTTATGCCAACACATTCATCACATTTTTTTATAATTTTAGAACTTAGACCAAAACCTTCGCTGCCTAAAATCAAAACTTTTTTATTATTTATTGTAATGCTATGGATTGTTTTACCTGAGCTATCGCTAGCATAAAAGTAAAATCCTGCTTGTTTGAGTTCATTTATCACATCCAAAGCATTGTTACTTATTACAATAGGTAAATCAAGCGCTGCTCCACTACTTGTTCGAATCACACCTTGCATAGCTAATTTTTCACCAATAAAAATTAAAGCTCCTACTCCTAAAGCATAAGCTGTACGTACGATAGCCCCTATATTTCCAACATCACTAATTCCATAAAGCATTACAATAAAATCATTGTTTTTAACTTCATTTAAACTTGTAAAAGATTTTTGTTTAATATCAAGTAAAAAACCTTGATGATTTCCACCTTTTGCATAGGCTTGAGCACTTTTAAAATCAAGCTTTTTAATTTTAAAACCGCTTTTTAGAATTTTTGCAAAAGACATTTTATCACATTCTTTAGCTAGATAAAGTTCATTAATAAGATCTTTATGATGCTCTAAAATGTAAAAAAATATTTGTTTTCCATAAACTATCATTTTTTTATTCTACCTAATTTTGTCTTAAAAGCAGTTTTTGATAAAGTTCTTTTGGATTTTTTCCATTCATTTTAGCTAATAATTTTGCTTTATTTTTTAAAGGCAGATCAAGCTCTAAAATATCTTCTTCACAAAGAAGATTTTCAGAGAAATTTTCTTCTTTGGCTTTTACAACCACTACCCATTCTCCATTTAAATTGCTTGTTTTTAAAATATGCAAAAGTTCTTGTGCGTTAGCTTTAAATTTATTTTCAAATTTTTTACTGATTTCTTTGATGGCAAAAATTTCGCGTTGGGGATCTAAAAGGGCAATTTGTTCAATTAAAGATAAAATACGTTTTGGAGATTCATAAATAATGCTTACATAAGGATTATGTAAAACTTTTTTTATATCTTTTTGTCTTTCTTTGCCTTTGGGTGCTAAAAATCCCATAAAAATAAATTCTTTTTGACAAAAACTTGAACTTACAAGTGCAACTAAAGCTGCATTCGCACCTGTTAATACTTCATAAGCAATTTGGTGTTTTTGGGCAAATTCTATTAAAGTTCTTCCAGGATCACTAATGCCTGGCATTCCTGCATCACTTAAATACGCTATATTTTGTTTAAAAATATTTAAATCAATTTCATCTAGAACTTTTTTTTCATTATGAGAATGCAGAGGTATAAATTGAGAAATATTTATATTAGTATGAAATTTTGTATTCAATAGTTTAATTAAAGACTTACTTACTCTTGTATCTTCACAAAATATAATTTTGCAAGTCTTTAAAAGTTCTAAAGCTCTAAAAGAAATATCATTTAAATTTCCTATGGGAGTAGGAATAAAATAAAGCATAATTATTGCATTGAGTATTTTCTTTTAAATTTCTCTACACGACCTGTAGCATCTACTATTTTTTCACTACCGGTAAAAAAAGGATGACAATTTGAACAAATATCTACTTTTAATTCTGCTTTGTTTGATTTGGTTATGAAAGTATTTCCACAAGCACAATTTACTTTACATTCTATATATTCTGGATGTATTTCTTTTTTCATTAATTTTCCTTAAAAAATAAAACAATAAGCTGTAATTATATTTTATTTAATATAAAAAATATATTAATTTAAGAAAAAATTAAATCAAAATTTTTGCTGCTATTGCAATGACAGCATTTTGACTTTTTAAAATATTAGAAGTCTTAAGAGCGATTTTTTGATGAAAAAATATTTTTTCATCTTTGTTAAATCCCCCTTCTGGACCTATAAAATATAATTCCTCTTCTTTAAAATCGCTTTTTTGTTCCCCTTCAAAGTCTATCATAATTGCATTAGGAAATTTTTGAGCAAATTCTTGAGTACTTTTATAGATATTTAAATTCATTTTTACATTTCTTCCACATTGTTCACAAGAAGCAATAATAATTTTTTCTAATCTTTTTAAATCTATTTTAAAATTTCTTTGTGAAAAATGGGTAAAAACTAAATGTAATGTTTTTACCCCAAGTTCATTTAAAAAGGGTAAGGTTTTTTCTAAAACTTTAGTATCTATAACTGCTAAAGCCAAACTAAGCTTACTTTGTTCTTGATTTTGAATGAATTTATTGGATAATTTTAAAATACAAGAATTTCTTTTTAAATGAGTGATTGTGTATTCATAAAGGAAATGATCTTGTAAATTTCTTAGATTAAGTTTTGTATTTTCTTTAACCCTTCTTACTTTTAAATGATTAAAGTCTTTATCTTGAAGTTGTATTAGTTTTTGACCTGCTTGCTCATGATATAAAAATTGCATTTATATGTATCTTTTTATAAGAAAAGGTAAAAATAATAAAAAGATTTCGCAAAGCAAAATTAAAAAACTAAGCCATCTAAAATTCGTATATCTTCTAAATCTTCTTGCTTTTTTAAAACAAATAAAATGAAAAATAGCTAAAGCAAAGATTAAAATCCAAGAAAAAATCATAATCCAAATGTTTAAATTCATTTGAAATTGTTTAATAGATAATAATAAGCAACCTGTAAAAATTATTAAAGCTAAAAATAAATAATAAATTGGTAAAAATAATCTTATTCTACGTATAAAAATAAATTCAGTTTTAAAATTTCCTTGCGTTAAAATAAGATAAAAAAGCATTAAAAAACCACTTGCATAAAGGCTATAAAGATGTAAGGCTAAAAAAAACTCATAGCTTTGATTCATAATTTTCCTTTATTAATAAAATCAGCTAAATTATAGATTTGCTCTTGAGTTAAAAAACTATGATTTTTATCTTTTAATATTTTTATTTTTTGTATAAAAGTTTTATTATTAAGGGTTTTAATAGCTGGATTATGGTTGATTTGTAATTCTCCTTTTTCTCCATGACAAGAAGCGCATTTTTGTTTATATAAAGAGCTTATAACGCTAAGATTGACTTCATAGGTATTTTTTGAAGTTTGCATTTCATCATCAACAGGTAGAGGTAGGTTAGAATCGCTTAATTCTGTTTTTTCATCATTTTGTTCTATTTGGATGATTTCTTCAACTGTATTTTGAGTTTTAGAAGTATTTTTTTTATCATTAGAGCAAGCCATGAAAAATAATAAAAAAAAACTTAAAATAATTAATATTTTAGTTTTTTGCATTAAACCTCCTTCGGATTAATAAAAATTTCTTTATTTTTGAGTTTTTCGTAAAAATTTATATCATTCCATTCTGCTTTAATAGTGTCTGAAAATTCTATATCTTCAAAAGAAATTTTTGGCATATTAGGACTATAAGCATCTTCTTTGAAGCCTTGTGCATAACCTGTTCTTGTTTCATGAACGATAATGCTTTGTAAATTAACGCCTTGTTCCCCATTTATCATTTTAGTTTGTTGTAATAAAGTATCAATAAGTATAAAAAAAACACGACAAAAATTTTCTGCACTCACGTTAACAGGCAGGCAAACCCAACGATTTGAATACTTTTTCATTTCTTCTAAATATCTTTTATCATCATATTTAAAAAGAGTAATACTATGGTCAAAGCTATCAATAATTTGGCGTATATATGTTTTTAAAAGACCAAAGTCGTAAACCATACCAGCATTATCTAAGTATTGGCTTTGAAGTAAAACTTCTACCTTATAAGAATGCCCATGAATACTGCTTTTACAACGTTTAGATGAGCAAAATCTAACAATATGTGCGTTTTCAAATTCAAATAATTTTCTTATAATCATACACCCTCTTTATCATTCCAAAGACGAATATGAATTCTATCAGAATAATTATAACCATTTTTAATACAAAATTCAGCAATTTCTTGTGCATTTTTTCTTATACATTGTTCATTTTCACCCATAGGCATACAAAAAATTTGATTAGGAACTTCTTTTATGATTTCTTCAATTTCTAAAGATGAATGATTGAGTGTTTTAACATCTAGAACAAATTTGTAAAAGCTATCTTTTGCATGCATTTTAATTTCTTTTAAAGCTTTAAAATTAAATCGTTTATTTTTTGCAACTCCACTATTTTGTAGTTTTACACTTAAAGCAAAAATGCATTTTTTATAAAAAGGATATTTATCAAAATCAATTTCTATGCTACCATTGCTTTCAAAATGTATTTGTAAATTTGCTTTTATTAGCATTTTAATGAAATTTATAAATTCGGGGTTTTCATGATGGATTAAAGGTTCCCCACCTGTGATAACTACAATAGGATTAAAATGCTTTTTTAATGTTATTACTCTATCAAAGAGTTTTTGAGCATTTAAATTTTCATAATTTTTTTGAAATTCCTTAGTAAAGACAGCTTTTATGGTATCACAACCTAGGAGAACTTTATCATTTTTTGATATTTTTACACCAAAACCTGAACAATTAAAATTACATCCTGCAAAACGCATAAAAATAGCTAATTTTCCACTGTATTTTCCTTCTCCTTGTATACTTAAAAAACTTTCAACAAGATCCAATATTAACCTCCAATTTCATAAAAAGCACGTGAAGAAGTTTCATTGTCTATAATATTCCATTTATTTTTTTCTGGTTTGTTTTTTAAAACTTCTTGTAAAATTGCTAAAGCGGCTTTGATATCACCTTTTCTTACTGCTTTTTTTATACTTAAAGCTTCATCAAAATAAAGACATGGTATAAGTAGCCCTTCAGCACTTAAACGTATACGATTACAAGAAGTACAAAATTCATGACTATGTGGATCTATAATCCCAAATTCATAGTCATTTGCACTATAAATGCTTACAGGGGCTTTTTCATCTTTTTTTATCAATTTGATCTTATATTTTTGACTTAAAATTTGTATGATTTCATCTCTTGTTAAACCCTGCAATTTTCTATAAGCATGAGTATTTTCCATAAATTCTATAAATCGAATCTGACTATTTTTGGATTTTGCAAATTCTAAAAGAGAGATTAATTCATCGTGATTTAGATTTTTAAGAGCTACAGTGTTGAGTTTGATTTTTAAACCCATTTTTAAAGCTTCATCAATTCCTGCTAAAACACTATCTAAAACATCTTTTTGTGTAAGAGTTTTAGCCTTTTTCTTATCTAGTGTATCAAGCGAAATATTAAGACGTTTAAGTCCAGCATCTTTAAGATCTTTAGCAAAATCTTTTAGTAAAAATCCATTTGTGCTTATAGCAAGATCAATATCATTTTTATAATCATGAATCATTTTTATAAAAGTGCTTAAATCTTTTCTTAATAAAGGTTCTCCTCCTGTAATACGAATTTTTTCTATACCTTCATCAATAGTTGCTTTAACAAATAAAAAAAGTTCTTCAAAGCTTAATAAATTTTCTTTAGCTTGGTAATCAAAAGGAATTTTTGGCATACAATAAAGACAACGAAAATTGCATCTTTGTGTGACTGAAATTCTAAGATAATTTATTTTTCTACCAAATTGATCTATGAGCATGTTGTCCTCCTTTTTATTTTATTAATTTTTTAAATTTTAGAACAAGTTCTACATTTCCAGTACCAATACGCAAATCTTTTGCTATTTGTTCTATGCTTTTACCTTCTTTAAAAAGATTTTCGATTTTTTGTTCTTCTGTTTCAAAGTTAGGGGTTAATTTAATCATGCTCTGAGCTTTTTGTTCTAAATTTAAAAGGCGATTTTGTTGTTCATTTTGAAAATCCTCTATTATGTGTTCCATGGTTTTTAATGTTCTTAGTACAGGGGTTATTTTGGCACTAATTTGCTTATCAAGTTCAATTTTCATCTCTTCTTTTAATAAAGTGGTTTTATAATCTTCATCTTCTTCATCTTCTTTGAACCCTAGTTCTTTTCGAAAATAATGAAGTTCTTCGGTAATATCTTCTATAACATTTTGAAGTTTTATAATTTTGAGATTGTTTTCTTTTTCTTTTATGTTCATATAAGCTAATATTGCTAATAAAAGTATTATTGTAAAAATTAAATAAAGTACATCATCATACATTGCTTATCCTTTCTTGTTCCTTATGAGCTCTCTTTGAATTTCTACAACAAAGGCATCAAAGGCTATTTTATCTTCAGGCTTGATTTTAATGATTTTAGCCAATTTGTTATTTTGAGCTTTGATAAAAACAGCTATTTTTTGATTATTTAAATCAAATCTTAAATAATAATTGCTATCTTTTTCTAAAATATTGTCTGAAAAATTTAAATATTCAAAGTTTAAAGCTTCTATTATACCTTCTTGTTTAAGTTTTAAGAGTGTTTTATCGCGGTTTAGGGAATTTTCAAGTCTTAAAATATCTTCTTTTAAGCTTAAAAGTAAATCAAAAATTATCTTTTCACCTTCATCAAAGTCGGTATTTAAAGCAAGTTTTTTCCATTTTGCAATTTGAGCAATACTTCCAAGTTTTAAGTATTCTTCTAAAAAACGATTATTTTCTATTTCACAAGATTCTAAATCAGCTTTGCAATTTGTTTTAAATAAGGTTAATTCCATAATAAATCAATCCAAATAAAAATAAAAAATATAATACTTAAATATCCATTTAAAGTAAAAAATACTTTATTAATATGGATAAAATCTTTATGAATAATTTTATGTTCTAAAGCTAAGATTATAGCACTAATAATCACTCCAATAAGAGCAATATTTCCAAGAGCTATGCCCCAAACTTCCCACACAAATAAAAGCCAAAATAATACCGCTAATACATGGAAAAAAGCTGAAATAAATAGTGTGATTTTAAGACCAAATTTAGCTGGTATAGAATAAAGACCTACTTTTTTATCATAATCCATATCTTGTAAAGAATAAAGTAAATCAAACCCACTTGTCCAAAAGCTAACACCTAAGCATAAAATCACACTATAAAGGTGAATTTTTCCCATAACTATAATACTTCCTGCAATAGGTGCAAGCCCTAAGCAAAATCCTAAAACTAAATGGGCTAAAGAACTAAAACGTTTAAAAGCAGAATAAATAGCTAAAATAAAAAGTACAGGAAAAGAAAGATAAAAAGCTAGAGCATTGATAAAATAGGAGCATAGTATAAAAATAATAGCATTTAAAATGATAAATATCCATATGGTTTTACGCCCTATTTTTCCGCTAATATTGGGACGATTTGCACAGCGAGGGTTGTTTTTATCAATATCTTCATCCATTAAACGATTGCTTGCCATGGCAAAATTTCTTGCACTTATAGCACAAATAATGCCTAAAATTAAAGCTTTAAATCCAAACCAAGCGCTATCATAAGTAAGTTTTGAAGCAACCATCATTGATGAAAGTAAGAAGGGTAAGGCAAAAATAGAATGTTTAAATACAACAAGTTCTAAAATATGCTTAATTTTTATCCAAAATGTATTCATTTCTTTACTTTAAAATATTTTTTGTTATGATTTTACTAAAATTTTTATAAATTTTAGGATAAATATATTGAAATGTTTTTTGAAATAGCACTCATAGGAACAACAGCAAGTGGGAAAACTTATATCGCAAATACTTTAGCAAAAGAATTTAATGCTGTGATTTTAAGTCTTGATAGTCTTTGTGTTTATAAAGAGATTAATGTTGCTAATGCTAAACCAAGTTATGATGAGCTTTTAAATTTAAAATATTTTGGAATTAATTTATTAAGTGTGGATGAACATTTTAATGTTGAATTATTTATAAAAGAATACTATAAGGCAAAAGAATGTGCTTTGTTTTATAAGCTGCCTTTGATTATAGTAGGTGGGACAAGTTTTTATTTAAAAACTATGATAGATGGTTTAAGTCAGAAAATTTCTGAAATTGAAAGTTCTTTAAGTAATGAAGAAATTTATGCCCTTTTATCTAGCGTTGATCCAGAATATAAAATAGAAAAAAATGATACTTATCGATTGAAAAAATGGTTAAGTGTTTATCAACAAACAGGAGAAATTCCTAGCCAATTTTTAAAAAGGACGCATAAAAAAGGAGTGCTTGAAAATATAAAAATTTATGAGCTTGTGTGGGATAAGGAAATTTTAAAAAAGCGTATTAAAATGAGAACAAAAGATATGTTAAATAATGGTCTCATAGATGAAGCTAAAATGCTTTTTTCTCGTTTTGATAATAATCTTAAGGCTTTAAATTCTATAGGTTTAAAAGAATGTAAAGCATATTTAGATGGTAAAATTTCTTTAAATGAGCTTGAAGATCTTATTAGTATGCATACTATACAATTAGCTAAAAGACAAAGAACTTTTAATAAAAAATTTCAAAGTACAGCTTTGGAATTTGATAAAGCTTTAACATTGCTTAGAAGTAAATTCTAATTAATATTGAGCAAATTATTTTTTTAAGATTTAATAAAACATTTTCAAAATAAGCTTTATTAAATAATACAAAATTAAATTTTAGTATAAAAGTTAATCTTTAAGTTAGTAGCCATAATTAAGATAAAAAAGCTATTAATAATTTGTATTAGTAATTATATTATAAAAATAATTACTAATTAAAGTGAAAGTAAAATAATTTTTTTAATCAAGTTTAAAATATTAATTTTTCTTAAATTATTTAATGCAAATAAGAATCTTTATATTTAAATTATGATTAAAAATTTTATAAGTAAAATGAAGTAAAATGGATATAATTAATTAAATTTTAAGAAATAAAAATGTATAATTCTAACTTATTTTTATTTTTTTGGCCCATTCGTCTAGCGGTTAGGACATCGCCCTTTCACGGCGGTAACACGAGTTCGAGTCTCGTATGGGTCACCATTATGCTTTCTATAATTTTATGTCTTAAATCATAGTTTAAATGCTTTTAATATTAATTATCACTCCATGTTTGCATAAGATATTTTTTATAAAAAATTAAGTTTTATTTATGTTCTTTTTAAGATATTTTTACTCTTTTTAATTTTTATTATGGTAATATTTTTAATGCCAATTTAAAAATAGAAGGAGAATATCATGTTTGAATTAAGAAAATTGCCTTACGATATTAATGCTTTTGGTGATTTTTTAAGTGCTGAAACTTTTAATTATCATTATGGTAAACATCATAATACCTATGTAACAAATTTAAATAATCTTATTAAAGATAGTGAATTTGCAAACAAAGATCTTGTAAGTATTATTAAAACTTCAAGTGGAGCGATATTTAATAATGCAGCTCAAGTGTATAATCATGATTTTTATTTTGATTGTATTAAGCCAAGCTGTGGTTGTGGGGGTGCATGTGAAAGTATGGATACTAACTTAAAAGAAGCTTTAGAAAAAGAATTTACTTCTTTGGATAATTTTAAAGCTGAATTTATTAAAGGTGCAACAGGAGTTTTTGGTTCTGGTTGGTTTTGGTTAGTTTATAATACCAAAAATCAAAAATTAGAATTTGTAAGTACTTCAAATGCAGCTACTCCTATTAGCGAAGATAAAGTTCCTTTACTTGTTGTAGATGTTTGGGAGCATGCTTATTATATAGATCATCGTAATGCACGTCCTGCTTATTTAGAAAAATTTTATACTCATATTAATTGGGATTTTGTTGCAAAAGCTTATGAATGGGCTTTAAAAGAAGGAATGAACTCTGTTAGTTTTTATGCAAATGAACTTCATCCTATAAAATGATTTTAATCCTTTTTGTGTTAGAATGAATTTTATGTTTAATTCTACACAAAAAGGAAGAAAATGGATAATTCTTTAGCTGCTTATACTCAAAAATATGAACAAGAATCTTATGGATTGTAATACCCTGATGGACATGTTATAAGGTTTTATGAAAGAATTTTAAAATTTAAATTGCATAAAACTAGTGGCAAATTGCTTGATTTTGGTTGTAGAAATGGGGTGCATTCTAAATATTTTAGTAATGTAACTAAAGCAGACATTGAGCCTTATGGTATTGATATAGTTTCTAGTTTAAAAAATGTTTGGCAAAAAGATCCTATTTTAAATCCTAATAATTTTCATATTATATCTCCTAATTCTAGTTTTAAGCATTTATTTGATGTTAAAATGGATTTTATATTTGCAAATCAAAGTTTGTATTATCTTACAAAAGAAGCTTTTAATCAAACTATACAAGAATTTTATGATTTGTGTAATGATGGGGCTATTATATTTGCAACCATGATGAGCGATAAAGGTTATAGTATGTATGAAAGAGGAGAGCTTATGCCAAATGGATTGCGTGAGGTTAAAGGATGTCCAAGTGGTAGATTAAGTGGTTCTTCTTATATACGTTTTACTAAAGATGTAGAAGAATTAAAAAATGATTTTAAACCTTTTAAACCTTTATTTTGGGGAGATTATGAATTGATTAATTTATATAATTTTGAAGGAAGTGTAGAACATTTTATTTATATAGGACAAAAGTAAGTTAAACTTACTTTTGTCCTAAGCTTGGAGTCATTTGTATAATTTTCCAAGGAAGTCCTTGTGAGTTTAATTCTTCCATAAAAGGTTTAGCTTCAAATTCTTCCATATTAAATACACCTTTACCTTGCCAAATTCCTTTAGCAATAAGTTTAGCACCTATCATAGCAGGAACACCTGTTGTATAACTTACAGCTTGTCCACCTGTTTCTTCGTAGCATTTTTCATGATTGCAAACATTATAAATATAAATTTGTTTATCTTGACCGTTTTTAATTCCTCTAATGACGCAGCCTATGTTGGTATAACCTTTTGTGCGTGCCCCTAAACTTGCAGGATCAGGAAGTAGGGTTTTTAAAAATTCAATAGGAATGATTTCTTGCCCTTGATGCATTATAGGTTTTATTCCTAGCATGCCTACATTTTCAAGGCATTTCATATGAGTGAGATAGTTTTGACTAAAAGTCATAAAAAAGCGTATTCTTTTTAAGCCTTTAATATTTTTTACTAAACTTTCAAGTTCTTCATGATAGAGTAAATAGCTATCTTTGATACCAATTTTTGGATAATCCCATTCCATTTTTATTTCCATAGGTTTTGTTTCTATCCATTTTCCATTTTCCCAGTAACGTCCTTTAGCTGAAACTTCACGTAAATTAATTTCAGGATTAAAATTAGTCGCAAAGGCATAACCATGATCTCCAGCATTACAATCTAAAATATCTATATAAGAAATTTCATCAAATAAATTTTGTTGCGCATAAGCACAAAAAACATTTGTTACCCCAGGATCAAATCCGCTGCCTAAAAGTCCTAAAATACCTGCTTGTTTGAATTGATCGTTTCTTGCCCATTGTTCTTTATATTCAAATTTAGCTAAACTAGGGTGTTCATAATTTGCTGTATCTATATAGTGGATATTAGTTTGTATGCAAGCATCCATTAAGCTTAAATCTTGATAGGGTAAAGCTACATTAAGTAAAAGATCAGCTTTTGTTTTTTTAATAAGTTGCACTACTGCGGCAGTATCATTAGCATCAATTTGTGCTGTTTGAATTTGTATTCCTAAATGCTCTTTGATAAAAGCAGCGATTTGATCACATTTACTTTTTGTCCTACTAGCTAAGGTGATATTACTAAAAGTGTCTGAATTCATTGCACATTTTACACTTGCTACTTGACTTACTCCACCAGCACCTATAATTAAAAGATTTTTCATAAAATAAGTCCTTAAAGAATTTTTGTGAATTTTAGCTAAAAATTGATAATATCAAAATTTATTTTTTCTTCTAAATGATAATTTGAACTTAATAAAATAAAAAATTCTATATTTTTATAACTTGCTTTTATTCTATAAAAAGCACCTAAAAATTCTTTTTGTAAAATTTTCGCCTCAAAACGATTTCCTAGTTTAAATTCAGCATAACCAAAGGTATAATTTTTTGAAGCTATCCATTTGAAAAAATCATCTTCTAAATCAAGCTCTTGATTAATAATATTTAAATTAGGTAAAATATTAGCACTTTTATGAGTAGGGTTAAAATAAAGATCTTGTGGTTTTCCATGAGCTAAAATTTCTCCTTTATCTAAAAAAGCAATTTGATCAGACATGCAATAAGCATCTTCTATATCATGAGTAACCATGATAGCTGTAATGCCTTGATTTTGTATGAGTTTTTTTAATTCTGTTCTTAAATCTTGTTTTAAATTTTGATCAAGATTAGAAAAGGGTTCATCTAATAATAAAAGCTTATGACCTCTTGCTATAGCCCTAGCAAAAGCAACTCTTTGTGTTTGTCCTCCTGAAATTTCATTAATTTTTTTATATTTTAATTCTTCAATTTCAAAAGTTTTAAGTAAGTGATCTAAAATTTCTTTTTTATTTTTCTTATCATAAAGAGCAAAAAGTATGTTTTTTTCAACATTTAAATGAGGAAATAAAGCATAGTTTTGAAACATCATTGCTGCTTCACTTTTACAGGAAAACAATTCATAAGAACTTGCTTGTTCAAGCTGAGCGATAATTCTTAAAAGTGTACTTTTCCCACTTCCACTTCCTCCTAAAATACTTAAAAATTCTCCTTCTTTAATGTGAAGATTAATATTTTTTAAAGCTTGTATTTTTCCAAAATTTTTAGATAAATTTTTAATTATTAGCATTGTCTTTCCTTGTGATTTTATCTATCCATATAACAACTATTAAAGAAAGTAAAACAATAAGTAATGAAGGCAAGGCTGCATCATAAATTCTTTCATCACTTGCAAACCAAAAAGCTTTGACACTTAAAGTTTCAAAACCAAAGGGTGCTAAAATTCTACTTAAAGGTAATTCTTTTATAGTGTCAATAAATACAATAATAAAAGCTAAAAATAAAAAATGCTTCATTAAAGGTGTATGAATTTTTAAAAATAAAACAAGATAGCTAGGTCTTAAATTTAAACTGGCTTCATCTACATTTAAATGAATTTTATTATATCCTCCTTCTAAAGAATAAATTGCACTTGCTAAAAAGCGAATAATATAAGCAAAGATAAGAACAAATAAAGAATTTCCTAATAAAGTTATATGAAAAATTTTATCTAAAGATATAAAAAGTATGATCATACTAATACCCAAAACAGCAGCAGGTATAGAATAACCTAAAGAGCTTATTTTTAAAATAAATAAATTGAAAAAATGGTTTTTAATAATTCTTGAACTAAACATCAAAAAATAAGCCAAACAGCTTGTAATTAAAGCAGTGATTAAAGCTAAAACTATGGTTTGTAAACTAATCATATAAAATTCTAATTCAAAGAGTTTTGTATCTTTTAAACCCCAATAAACAAGCCAAATAAAAGGTAAAATAAAACCTAATAAAGCGATCATAAAACAATAAAAAGAGCACAAAATTTGTTTAGTGCGGTTTAAATTTCTTTTTTTAAGAAAAAGGACTAAGTTTTGATTAAAACTGTAATGATATTTGTTTTTATAATAATAATCTATGTATATAATTAAAAAAACAAAAAGCATTAAAATTCCTGATAAAACACTAGAAGAATAAGAATCATTTAAATCATACCAGAGTTTAAAAATTCCAGCTGAAAAAGTATCAACTCCCAAATAAGCAGAAGCACCATAATCACTTAAAGTTTCCATTAAAACTAGTAAGGCTCCAGAAATAATAGCGGGTCTAGCGCTTAAAAGTGCTACACGAGTAAAAATTCTAAATTCAGAATAATTCATAATTTTAGCTACTTCATAAGCTTCTATAGCTTCACTTTTAAAGGCTGTTTTAGCAAATAAATATATATAAGGATATAAAGAAATTCCTAAAACGAAAATAACCCCATAGTGGTTAAAAAAATTGATTCTAAAACCAAAATTTTCATGAAAAAAACCTTGAAAATCCATAATACCAACATAGACAAAAGCTAAAATGTAAGCAGGTATGGCTAAGGGTAAAATGAGTAATTTTTCTAAGATTTTACAAAAATAAAAATCATAATTTGCAATCAAATAAGCAGAACTAATTCCTAAAACTAAGCTTAAAAATAATACTCCTATGGTAATTATAAAAGTATCTTTAACAAATTTTAAAAATAAATAATTAAAAAAATGTTCAAGATTTGCTTTAATAGGTAAAAATGTGCTTGTATCATTTGTATTAAAATTTTGAAAAATGATATAAAAAAGCTCGATAAAAATACCAAAAACAGGTAAAGCAAGTAAAAGGGCAAGTAAAATTGCCCCTAATTTATAATATTTTAAATTTTTATACATTACCTAAAACCGATTTGATCATAAATTTTAATAGCTTCTTTAATATTTTCTGCTATTTCACTAACAGGAATTTGATCTTCTTTAAAATTGCCAAAATCTTTTACTGTTTGACTTAATTCTATATCGTTTCTTATAGGAAATTCATAATTCGTATCCGTAAGGATTTTTTGAATTTCAGGACTTAACATAAATTCCATGAATTGCTTGGCAGCTTCTTGATTTTTACTTGATTTTGTCATGGCAATACCACTAATATTAATATGAGTTCCTCTATTGTCTTGATTTGGGAAAATAATACCTAAAGAATTTCCAACTTCTACATCTTTTGGATTTTTAGAATTTTTTAAAAGACCTATATAATAGGTATTCATAACAGCAAATTTTGCTTCACCTGCAAAAACCTGTCTAGCTTGATCTCTATCGCCACCTTTTGGGTTTGTTGCAAGATTATCTAGTAAGCCTTTAGCCCAAGCTTTAGCATTTTTATCCCCATCATTTACTATAATAGAAGCTAGAAGAGTTTTACTATAAGGAGCAGTAGCACTTCTCATAACAATTTGTCCTTTAAATTCAGGTTTTGCTAAATCTTCATAATTTTTCATTTTGCTAATATCTGTATTTGCATTTTTATTATATGCAATAATTCTTGCTCTTTTTGTAATAGCAAACCATTGTTTATCTTTATCTCTTAAATGTTGCGGTATAGTTTTTTCTAAATACTCAGATTCTACAGGAGCTAAAATGCCTGAATTTTTAGCCTCTGCAAGATTAGAAATATCTGCTGTGATAAAAATATCTGCAGGAGAATTAGTTCCTTCTAGCGAAAGTCTTTTTATAAGTTCTGAAGCTTTAGCTTGAGTATGATTAACTTTAATACCTGTTTTTTCTTTAAATTTTTTGATAATTTGAAAATCAGCATCATAATGTCTTGCTGAATAAATATTAAGTTCTGTAGCACTTAATAAAGAAATACTTAATAAGAATGTAGAAAAAATTTTTTTCATTATTATCCTTTTTAAAAATATTTTTTGATAAGAAATATTAATATTAAAAAGTAAATACAGATGCAATTTAAATGATAAATAATTTTATTATCAAAATTAATTTTAATCTTAAAAATTTTTATAGATTTTTTATATAAAATAATATTTATGGTCATTTTTTGCTATAATAAAACTTTTTGTAAGAATTTTTTTTAAGGTAGTGTATTATGTTTTCTTCATTTTTTGGGAGTAAAAAATGGGCTTTATGGGCTTATTCGGGATTTTTTTTATTGCTTTTTTTTCTTTTTATTCAAACAAGTCTTAATGTAGCCATTAATTCATGGTATAGTGATTTTTATAATGTTTTACAAAAACCCAAAATACAAGCTTTGAATTCAAAATCTGCTCAAAATTTAGAAATAGATTTTGATAATAATGAAACTTTAATTCAAGAAGCTAATAAAAAAGCTGATGAAAATTTTAAAAAAGCTAATTTTATTAATAAAGGTGCACTTTATTATTATCAAAATTTATTAGAATATTTTTTCCATTCTAAAGCTATGGTTGAAAAACCTGATTATTCTATCAATGATTTTTATGCTTTAATCTCAGTATTTTTAGCTATTGCTATTCCTTATGTTTTAATTGCCACTATTAATATTTATTTTGCTAGTATTTATGCTTTTAAATGGCGTGAGGCTATGACTTTTGAGTATTTAAAATATTGGAAAAATAAAAATGACAATATAGAAGGAAGTTCTCAAAGAATTCAAGAAGATACTTATAATTTTTCTAAAATTGTTGAAAGTTTAGGACTTAGTTTTATAAAAGCTTTAATGACTCTTGTTGCATTTATACCAATTTTATGGACTTTAAGTGATGTTGTGAGTAAGGCTTTATTTGCAAATTTAAGTGAAAATTCCAGTTTTTATTTTTTAAAAAATATTGATGGTTTACTTGTTTATGTTGCTCTTATTATTTCTTTAGGGGGTTTGATTATATCATGGTTTGTAGGAATTAAACTTCCAGGACTTGAATATAATAATCAAAAAGCTGAAGCAGCATTTAGAAAAGAGCTTGTTTATGCAGAAGACAACCGTCAACAATATGCTAAAAATGAAACCATGATAGAGCTTTTTACAGGACTTAAATTAAATTATAAACGTTTATTTTTGCATTATGGTTATTTTAATATTTGGCTTATTTTATTTGAGCAAATGATAGTTATTGTTCCATTTTTAATTATGGCTCCAGGACTTTTTACAGGACTTATTGGACTTGGTATAGTCATGCAAATTAATAATGCTTTTGATCAAGTAAGGAGTTCTTTTAGTGTTTTTATTACAAATTGGACAACTATTACCCAGCTTAGAAGTATATATAAGCGTCTAAAAGAATTTGAAAAAAATATTTCTTATAAAGCTTAAATTGTTTCATAAATATATTAAGTGGGTAAATTAAATTTACTTTTAATTGTGTATAATTAGTTTTAATGATATTTGATTTTAAGGAGCTTCATTGGACCCCAGTCAGGTTTTAGATTTAAACCAAACTTTACCCACGGTATCTTTTGATATAGGGTATTCTATATTTATGATTGTTGTTGCACTAGCTTTAGTGTGTTTAAATGGCTTTTTTGTTTTATCTGAATTTAGTATTGTTAAAGTGCGCCGTTCAAAACTTGAAGAAATGATGAAGGAAAAAAAACCAGGAGCTAAAAAAGCTTTAGAAATTACTTCAAAACTTGATACTTATCTTAGTGCTTGTCAATTAGGAATCACTTTAAGTTCACTTGCATTAGGTTGGATAGGTGAACCTGCTATAGCAAAAATTCTAGCCATTCCTCTTCTTAATCTTGGTTTTAGTACAGTTTTTATCCATACTCTTGCTTTTATTATCGCTTTTAGTATTATTACTCTTTTGCATGTGGTTTTAGGGGAGCTTGTACCAAAAAGCATTGCTATTACCCTTGCTGATAAGATTGTGATTTTAATAGCTAGACCTCTTCATTGGTTTTGGATGTTTTTCTTGCCTTGTATTAAAATTTTTGATTTTTTAGCAGCTATGAGTTTAAAGCTTTTTGGTATAAAAGCTGTTAAAGAAAGTGAATTAACCCATAGTGAGGAAGAAATTAAAATTATAGCAAGTGAAAGCCAAAAAGGTGGAATTTTGGATGAATTTGAAACTGAGATCATACGCAATGCAGTAGACTTTTCAGATACGGTTGCTAAAGAGATCATGACACCTAGAAAAGATATGGTTTGTTTAAATAAGAAAAAAAGCTATCAAGAAAATATGCAAATTATTTGTAAGCATAAACATACACGTTTTCCTTATATAGATGATTCTAAGGATACGATTTTGGGTATGATACATATACGTGATCTTATACAAAATGAATTAAGTCATAAAAATGAAAATTTAGATGTTTTTGTTAAACCTTTAATTTTGGTTCCTGAGAACCTTAGTATATCAAAAGTACTTGTAATGATGAATAAAGAACGTTCTCATACGGCATTAGTGGTTGATGAATACGGAGGTACTGCTGGAATCTTAACCATGGAAGATATTATGGAACAAATTATTGGGGAAATTAAAAGCGAACATGAAGAAGATAGTTATAAAAAACTTGCTGAGAATATTTATCAATTTCAAGGGCGTTGTGATATAAAAACGGTTGAAGAAATGCTTTTAATAAGCTATGATGAAGATTTAGAACAAGTAACCATAGGAGGTTATGTTTTTAATCTTTTGGGGCGTTTACCTGTAGTAGGAGATCGTATAGAAGATGAACTTTGTTATTATGAAGTTAAAAAAATGAATGGTAATTCCATAGAGCGTGTTAAGGTTGTTAAAAAAACCCATAAAGATCAAGAATAGAGCATTTAGTAGATTAAACTTTTAAAATATTTATATATTTTAAAAGTTTTTTAAAACCATCTTCAAAACAGATTAAACATTATCTTTTACTTTAAATTGATGATATTTTTTAAAGTTTACTTTCATGCGTATTTTTATTCGTTTTTTTCTCATCTAAAATATTTAAAATTTGCACTATTAAAGCAAAGCCCATAGCTGTATAAATATAAGCTTTATTAATATGCAAATTAAAACCTTCGGCTACTAAAACTGCTCCTATTAATACTAAAAAGCTTAAAGCTAAAATTTTAATACTTGGATATTTGTCTATAAAATCTGCTATAGCCTTAGAAGCAAAAAGCATGATAATTACTGCTATGATTACTGCTATAATCATGATGCTAATATCTTGAGCAATACCTACTGCTGTAATTACACTATCAAGTGAAAAAACAATGTCAATTAAAGCAATTTCAATAACTACTATCCAAAGTTTAGTGCTAGCTTTAAAATGGTTATGATTTTCCTCTTGATGAGAAATTTGGTTTTTAATTTCTTTAATAGATTTGATAATAAGAAATAATCCACCACACAAAAGCACCAAATCTCTACCTGAAATTTCATTTTCAAATACACTAAATAAAGGAGTAGTAAGCTTCATAACCCAAAAAAGAGATAAAAGAAGTAAAATTCTAGTAATCATAGCAAAAGCTAAACCTAAAATGCGTCCTTTGTTGCGATGCTCTTGAGGCAATTTACTAACTAAAATTGCTAGAAAAATGATATTATCAATCCCTAGAATAATTTCAAGCGCACTAAGAGTGATTAAAGTAATCCAAGCATTAGGATTAAAAATACATTCAAACATTTTATTCCTTAATAAAACTAAAAAGTAATTTTATAGTTTTAAAGTAAATATTTTTAGCCATTAAGAAAAAATTTTTATTATACTTAAAGGTAAAATTTCATGTTCTAAAGCATGAATTTTTGCTTTAAATTCTTCAAAACTTAAATCTTGTTTTTCAAAAGCTTTTTGATCAATAATTTCCCCTGAATCTAATACTTCATTAACCCAGTGTACACTTACTCCAGCTATTTTCATGTCGCTTTCATAGCTTTGTTTTATAGCGTGTGCTCCTTTAAATAAAGGCAATAAAGAAGGATGTAAATTAATAGCTTTAATTTCTTTTGTAAAAACAGGGCTTAAAATTCTCATAAAACCTGCTAAAACGGTTAAGTCTACTTCACTTTCTTTGATTTTTTGTACTAAAATTCTATCAAAATCTTCTCGTGTTTTATAATTTTTATGATCAATAATAACACTTTCAAGATTATATTTTTTAGCTCTTTGTATGCCAAAAGCATTTTTATTATTGCAAAGGCAAAGCACAACTTCATAAGTATTTTCACCTATGGTTTTTTGATGAAGTTTTTCTAAAATATTTTCTAAATTGCTCCCATTTCCACTAAAAAGTACAGCCAATTTTATAAGCATTTTAATCCTTTTATAAGTTTTAAAGCATCAAAGCTATTGTGATTAAATTTATAATTTTTTGCAACAAGTGCATGAGCCAAACAGGCGTTTTTTGCTGCTTCTAAGGCATTAAAGCCTGATCCTAAAAGTGCAGCTATCATACCGCTTAAAACATCTCCACTACCGGCTTTAGCTAAACATGCATTGCCTATATTTAAAACAAAAAGTTTTTCTTTTTGGGCAATAATAGTATTAGCTCCTTTTAAAACAAGAACACAATTATATTTTTGAGTAAATGCCTTAGCATATAAGAAACGATTTTTTTGAAGTATTTCAAGATCTAAATTGTGATTAAAACACATTTTATAAAGTTTTATAAATTCTTTTGGATGAGGACTTATGATCACATCTTTTCTATTTAAATATCCTAGTAAAGTTTTACTTAAAAAAACATTAGCATCTAAAACCAAGGGGATATTTTGTAAAATTTCTTCTTTTAAAAAATCTAAATTTTCAAGTCCCATACCTAAAGCAATAGCATTTGCATTTTTTTCGATTTTTTCTTTTAGCATTAAAAGGGGTGAAAAACTTTTTTGTGCGATTAAAGATACAAGCCCTGCGCCAAAATTTAAAGCTCCAAGTCCTGCTAAAGTTCCAGCACTAGCACTTGCTACTATATAAACATGACCATAATTTCCCTTATGAGAATTAATCTTCCTTTTAATAAGTTTTAAATCTTTTTTTTCAAGCAAAAAATGAGTACTAGGAGCTTGAAATTGTTTAGTATGGATGCCTAAATTGCCTATTTTGATTTTACCTACAGATTCTTTGGCAAAATCTTCAAGTAAAATTGTTTTTAAAGCCCCCATGCAAACTGTTAGATCAGCTTTAAAACAAGGTTGAAATCCTAAATTAGTGGGTAAATCACAAGCAATTTTAAAAGCCTTGCTTTGATTAACTTTTTGTATTAAAGAATGGTATTTTTCATCTAAAGCACGATTACAACCTGTACCTAAAATACAATCAACAATGAGTTTGAATTTTTTTAATTTAGGCTCTTTTTGCATAAATTTAAAGCCAAAATTTTTTAAAATTTGTTCTTGTTTTTTAAAATAGGCATTTTCTTTAAAACCAAGTTTATAAGCCTTTGTTTGTTTAAGATGTCTTAGGGCTACTAAAGCGTCTACACCATTATTTCCCCCACCAAGTAAAAATAAAATTTCAGAATTTTTAATATTGAGTTTTTTGGCGTATTTTTTTACTATTTTAGCCAGTTTAATACCAGCATTTTCCATCAAAATAAGCTCATTTAAACCTTTATCTATAAGAGTTTTTTCTAAAGTTTTTATATCATCAACAATAGCTTTCATGCTTATCCAAAAATATTTTTTATCATTATAGGTTATTTAAATTAAAATTTCCCTATTTAATGCTTTATTCTAAAACCCAAAGCTTCTAAAACATGACTTTTATTAATATTTAGACTTTGATTTAAATCTGCTATACTTCTTGAAACTTTTAAAATTTTATTAAAAGATCTTAAAGACAATTTATAACGCGAAATAGCAAGATCTAAAATCTCTTTAGCATCCTTTTCTAAAGTACAGAATTGATTTAAATCTTCATCCTTTAGCTTAGCATTAAATTCTTTTTGCCCGCGTTTTTTACCAAAGATAAAAGCTTGTAAGATTTTATCACTCATTTCTTTAGAATCAATACTTGTTTTATCTTTTTGATCGATTTCATCCATAGCTACATAAAGATCAATTCTATCCATAATAGGAGCTGAGATATGGTTTTTGTATTTTTTAATTTCATTTTCTGTGCAAACACAAGTGAGTTTTTTAGAAAATAAATTCCCGCAAGGGCAAGGATTTTGAGCAGCTATAAAAATAAATTTTGTTTCATAGGTGATTTTTGAATTAACCCTTGAAATATGAATTTGATGATCTTCTAAAGGTTCTCTTAAGCTTTCTATGATTTGTTTATTAAAATGGGGAAATTCATCAAAAAACAATACCCCTCCATTAGCTAGCGCAACTTCGCCAATTCTTGCATTTTTTGTTCCCCCACCAAAAATACTTGCCCTAGTAGAAGTATGATGAGGATGGCGAAAAGCACGAATTTTGGTAAATTCACAATCTTTTGCATTTAAAGACATATAAGCGTTTTGCATTAAGATTTCATTTAAGCTTTGTGGAGGCATGATATAAACAAGACGTTTAGCACACATGCTTTTGCCACTCCCTGGGCTACCTTCTAGTAAAATATTATGCATGCCAAGTGCAGCTATCATACAGGCTTTTTTAGCCTTTTCTTGTCCTTTTATATCTTTAAAATCAAATTTAAATTCTGTATTTTGTAAAAAAATTTCATCTTGTATTTTTAAAGGATGATGAAATAAGGGATGATTGTGTGAAAATTTAAATTTTTCATAGTTTTTATTTTTAAAAAAATCTATGGTTTCATTAAGATTTTCAAGCCCATAAACTTCCAAATTAGGAATCATAGAAGCTTTTTGTGCTATGGTTTTAGGAACAACGATTTTAGCTTTTGTAATTTTAGTAGAAAGAAATAAAAGCAAAGAAAAAAGTTCATTAGTACTTTTAATGCTTCCATCAAGACCCAATTCTCCTACTACAAAAAAATCATCTAATGATTCATTTTGTAAAATGATAAGCAAGGCAATAGCTAAATCAAAATGTGAACCTTTTTTAGGGATGCCCGAAGGGCTAAGATTGATGGTGATTTTTTTAGCAGGAAAGCTAAAACCGCAGCTTAAAAGGGTTGCTTTAATACGTTCTATGCTTTCTTTAATAGTTGTATTTGCAAGACCTACTATACTTAAATTTGGCAACCCTCTTGTAAAAGTAGATTCTACTTCTATAATCTCTAAATTTTCATGAAAATTGATACATTTTAGTTTTTTCATTTTTCCTTATTTGTTTTTTTCTTTTTTTTGAATTCTTTATCAAATTTTTGGCGTTTGGCAAAAGAAATTCTTTCTATAAACAAATGTCCATCTAAATGATCATTTTCATGTTGAATAGCAACAGCTAAAAAACCTTGTGCTTGAAGTTCTTTAAAGGCACCAAAACGATCTTGATATTTTAATAAAATATGGCTATAACGTTTTACTTCTTCAAAAAAACCAGGTATACTCAAACACCCTTCTACACAAGTTATCATTTCATCACTTAAGGGAATGATTTGAGGATTTATAATTTCTAATAAATCTTCTTTTTTTTGCTCATCATTTTCATCAAAAATATTTACAAGCAAAACACGTAAAGGAATATCAACTTGAATAGCTGCTAAACCTACTCCATTGTCTGCTATCATAGTTTCATACATATCATCAAGTAAAACATGTAAAGAAGAATCAAACTCTTTTACAGGTTCTGAATTTAAAAAAAGCCTAGGATTGGGATAAGTTATAATTTTTCTAATCATTTAAAAACCTTTATTTTAAACAATATCAAGCAAATTATTTAAAATTTTTCTCCAAAATCTTATCGATTAGTCCATATTCTTTGGCTTCTTGTGCTGACATGAAAAAATCTCTTTCTGTGTCTTTTGAGATTTTAGCGATTTTTTGTTTGGTATTTTTTGCCAAAATATCATTAAGTATGGTTTTAAGTCTTAAGATTTCTTTTGCTTGAATTTCAATATCTGTTGCTTGACCTCTTGCCCCGCCTAAAGGTTGATGAATCATAATGCGTGAGTTAGGTAAAGCAAAACGTTTTCCTTCTGTGCCACAACTTAATAAAAACGCCCCCATTGAAGCAGCTTGACCTATACAAATAGTGCATACATCAGGCTTGATATAATTCATAGTATCATAAATGCTAAATCCACTTGTAATCACACCACCTGGAGAATTGATATAAAGATAAATATCTTTTTGAGGATCTTCAGCCTCTAAAAAAAGAAGTTGAGCTACAATAGAAGCAGCAAGTTCATCATGAATCTCTCCGCTTAACATAACTATTCTATCTTTTAAAAGACGTGAATAAATATCATAACTTCTTTCTCCACGGCTTGATTTTTCAATAACATAAGGAATAAACATTATTTATCTTCTTTCTCTTTTTTATTTGTTTTTTCAATCTTTGGTATGAAAATATCATTAAAAAGTTTTTCTTCAATTAAAGCCATTTTTACTGCAGGCAAGGCCCCTTGTTTTTTATAGTTTTCTAGGTGTTCTTTTGGGTTCATACCATAACGATAAGCCTCAAAATAAACCGCTTGAATAAGTTCTTGATCGTTAACTTGAATATTTCTTAGTTTTGCAAGTTCATCGATAATAAAAGTAAGTTTTACACTTTTTTGTGCTTCTTCTTTAAAAGAATCACGTTTTTCTTGATATTTTTCCTTACTTGTTTTAATTTCTTCAAGTTCTTGTTCATTAAAAGTATTTAATGCTGCTTTAAATTGTATATCAATTTCTTGTTCTACTATGCCGCGAGGCAGATCAAAATTAAATGTTTGTATTAAAGCATCTGCAAATTGAGCTTTTAATTCATCATTGATAAGTTTAAAAAGTTTTTCATTTTTAAGTTGTTCTTTGATTTTTTCATCTAAAAGTTCAATACTTGCTTTTTCTTCATTAGGCAGAAGTTTTTTAAGCATTTCTTCATCGAGTTTAGGAATTTTAAGTTCTTGAATTTCATGCAGTTTTACTTTAAATACCGCATCTTTTCCAGCTAGATGTGCTGCACCATATTCTTGAGGAAAAGTTACTTTGATATCTTTTGCTTCTCCTGCTTTCATTCCTATCATGCCTTCTTCAAAACCTGGAATAAATTGTTTAGAACCAATCTCTAAAACATAGTTTTCAGCCTTACCGCCTTCAAAAGCTTTATCATCTACAAAACCTTCAAAATCAAATTTTGCAAAATCACCTTCTTTTAAAGCCCTTTTTGTTTCAATAGCTTGAGCATTAGCAAAACGTTTTAATAATTCTTCTTTTTTTTCTTCAATTTCTTTTTTGCTTATTTTTGGAATTTCATATTTAGGAATCAGTTTTTCATAGCCATCAAGTTTAAATTCAGGTTTAAAAGAAAGTGCTAATTGAGCAACAATTTCTCCTTCTTTGCGGTCAAATTTTTCAAAATAAGGCTCTCCTACGAGTTCTTTTGCCTCTTTTTTTAATTCTTTTAAAATATCATTTATAGCAGATTTAAAAAGATTTTGTTCTGCATCTTGAGTTAATTCTTTTTCATATCTTTTAAGCACAGCAGCAATAGGAACTTTGCCTGGTCTAAAACCGTTCATTTTTACGCTTTTAGAAGCTTTTTTTGCTAAATTTTGTATTTCATTTTTAATCATTCCTGAAGGAATTGTCACACTAGCAGTAGCATTAACAGAGTCTAGTTGCTTTGCTTTTACTTCCATATATTTTCCTTAATATAAATTTTTACTTTAAATAATAACAAATTTTTCCTTATTACTTGCATAAAATTTTAAAGCAATTTATGATAAGATTACAATAATAACTTAAATGACTTAAAAATTTAAAATAAAATCGGAGAAAAATTTGCAAGAACAATTTGAAAATTGTATTAAAACTATGCTTGAAATTATAGGTGAAAATCCCACTCGTGAAGGACTGATAAAAACTCCAAATCGTGTTTTTAAAGCTTATGAATTTCTTACTAGTGGCTATAAACAAAATGCTAAAGAAATTTTAAATGATGCTTTGTTTGAAAGCTCAAATAAAGAAATGGTTTTAGTGCGTGATATAGAATTTTATAGTCTTTGCGAACATCATCTTTTACCTTTTTTTGGTCATGTTCATGTAGCTTATATTCCTGATGAAAAAGTGGTAGGATTGAGCAAAATTCCTCGTATTGTAGAAATGTATGCTAAAAGATTGCAGCTTCAAGAGCAACTTAGTGAGCAAATTGCACAATGCTTGATGGAAAATTTAAATGCAAAAGGTGTTGGTGTTGTTATACAAGCGCGTCATATGTGTGTGCAAATGCGTGGAGTGCAAAAGATCAATTCTACAACTTTTACTTCTTCTTTGCGTGGAGTTTTTTTAGAAGATGAAAAAATACGTAAAGAATTTTTTGAACTTATCAATCTTTCAAAACAGGTTAATTTGTTATGAATTTAGAAAAACTGCGTGCTAGACTTGGTAAAGAAAACTTAAGTGCGATATTTGGAGAGATTACTAAAATTTCTGCTACAAATATAGAAATTCGAGGATTAAAAACACGTATAGGTGATATTATCAAACTTGTTTCAAGTGAAAATGAAAATTTAAATACTCTAGCCATGGTAGTAGAAATTAAAGATCAAACAAGTTATCTTAGCCCTTTTTCTTTTATAGAAGGATTTAAGATAGGAGATCGTGCTTTTATCAGTGATGCGGGTATGCAAATAGGTGTTAGTGATGAGCTTTTAGGGCGTGTGGTAGATCCTTTTATGCGTCCTAAAGATGGTAAAGCTCCTATAGAAGTTAGTAAATATATGCCTATTATGCGTACGCCCATTGATGCTATGAAAAGAGGTATGATAGAAGAAGTTTTTCCTGTAGGAGTAAAAACTATTGATGGGCTTTTAACTTGTGGTGTAGGACAAAAGCTAGGAATTTTTGCAGGGAGTGGTGTGGGTAAATCTACTCTTATGGGAATGATAGTAAAAAATTCTAAAGCGCCCATAAAAGTTGTAGCACTTATAGGAGAAAGAGGACGCGAAATTCCTGAGTTTATACAAAAAAACCTAGAGGGTAAACTTGATGATACAGTGCTTATTGTAGCAACTAGTGATGATAGCGCTTTAATGCGTAAATATGGTGCCTTTTGTGCTATGAGTGTAGCAGAATACTTTAAAGAACAAGGCAAAGATGTACTTTTTATCATGGATAGTGTAACACGTTTTGCTATGGCACAAAGAGAAATAGGGCTTGCTTTAGGTGAGCCACCTACAACCAAGGGTTATCCCCCAAGCGTTTTAAGTCTTTTGCCTCAACTCATGGAAAGAGCGGGCAAAGAAGAAGGAAAGGGTACTATTACGGCTTTTTTTACTGTGCTTGTTGATGCAGATGATATGAGTGATCCTATTGCTGATCAAAGCCGTTCTATTTTAGATGGGCATATTGTTTTAAGCCGTGAGCTTACAGACTTTGGAATTTATCCACCTATTAATATACAAAATTCTGCTTCAAGAATCATGAATGATATCATAAGCCCTGAACATAAAATGTGGGTTAGAAAATTTAAGCGTTTAAATTCTATTTTAAAAGAAAATGAAGTTTTACTACGCATAGGGGCTTATCAAAAAGGAAGTGATAAAGAACTTGATGAAGCCATATCTAAAAAAGAATTGATGCAAAAATTCTTAGGACAAAATCCTGAAGAAAGTTTTACATTTGAACAAACTTTAGAGCTTTTAAGTCAAATTGATGCACCCATTAACCCAGTTTTAAATGTAAATGCGGGAAGTACAAGTGCAACCTTACCAAATCCTAATACAAAATGATATTATTTTATAAAATAATCTCCATTAAAACTGATTAAAGAATACTCTCTTTCATCTCCTATACTTTTAATGAGTTCTTCTATGCTTAAAAAACTAAGCGAGTCAGCGCCCACGTATTGACACACTTCTTCTATGTTTTTATTAGCACTAATGAGTTCTTCAAAAGTAGGAGTATCAATCCCATAAATATCTGGAAATTTGATCTCAGGACAGGCTATGGCAAGGTGAATTTTCTTTGCACCTGCACTACGTAGCAAGGAAATAATTTTTTTAGAAGTTGTTCCCCGTACCAAGCTATCATCAATCACAACAATCTCTTTATCTTGTAAAACCTTGTGCATAGGATTGAGTTTAAGTTTGACTTTTAAATTTCTAAGTTCTTGAGTAGGTTCTATAAAAGTTCTTCCTACATAGTGGTTTCTTACTATAGCCATTTCAAGAGGAATTTTTAAGTATTGAGCAAAACCTATGGCAGCGCTAACCCCACTATCTGGTATAGGTACGACAAAATCTACCTTGTGCATAAATTTTTTAGCTAAAGCTTCCCCCATTTTTTTGCGTATTTCATAAACACTTTTTCCCTCAACTATACTATCGGGTCTAGAAAAATAAATGTATTCAAAAGCACAAATTCTAGCGATCTTAGATCCAATTTGTATGCTTTTAAATTCATTATTTCCTTGGGTAAAAATCAACACCTCCCCAGGTTTTACATCGCGAATAAACTCTGCTTCTATAAGATCAAAAGCACAAGTTTCGCTAGCAACTATATAACCCCCATCTTTTAAACGTCCTAAAGATAAAGGACGCACTCCATAAGCATCTCTTGCAACATAAAGTTTATTTTTACTTACCAAAACAAAACAATAAGCACCTATGCATTTTTTTAAACTTTCAACCAGTCTATCTTCTAAGCTTTCTTTTTTGCTTCTTGCGATTAAGTGTATAACATTTTCTGTATCTGTATCTGTTTGAAAAATCACCCCATCTTTAATAAGCTTTGATCTTACTTCTTCTTTGTTGACTAAATTTCCATTATGGGCTAAAGCAAGATCACCTAAAACAGAATTAACAGCTATAGGTTGAGCATCATTTAAACTTGAATTTCCCGCGGTAGAATAACGATTATGTCCAATAGCAAGTTCACCTTCTAAGGTTTTAAGATTGTCAAGATTAAAGATCTGATTAACCTCGCCCTTAGCTTTAATAGTTTTAATATTATTGCCATTACTTACGCTAATACCACTTGCTTCTTGCCCGCGGTGTTGCATTGCAAAAAGCGCATAATACGCATAAGTGCTTGCATTTTTTGAATTAATAACTCCTACAATCGCACACATTTAAATTCCTAAAAAATCGTTAATCGAATACATTTTTGCTTTTTGCTTACTAAGCCAAATAGCAATCTTAATAGCACCCTTAGCAAAAGTTGCTCTTGAAGTAGCACTATGATGAAGTTCTAAAAATTCTCCCTCTTCATAAAAACCCACAGTATGGCGTCCTACTATATCACCACCTCTTAAACTCATGATGGCAATTTCATCTTCTTTTCTTTCTCCTATTATCCCATCACGCCCACTTATTTTAACATTTTTAAGATCTAAATTTCTAGCTTTTGCTGCACTTTCAGCCAAGCTTATAGCTGTACCACTAGGTGCATCTTTTTTGTGACGATGATGCATTTCTAAAATTTCTATATCAAAATTTTTTAACATAGTACTTGCTTGACTTACAAGATGGTTTAAAACTGCTACTCCCAAAGACATATTTGTTGCGTAAAAAATAGGCATAAGTTCGCTAATATTTTGCATTAGATGAAAAGTTTTTTCATCTAATCCTGTTGTACCAATCACTAAAGCTTTAGGTTTGCTTTTTGCATAATTTAAAAGCTTATAAGTGCCCTCAGCAGATGAAAAATCAATGATTACATCGCTTTGTTTAAAAAAGCTTTCTAAGTTCCCATCCTTATCATAAAGTGCTAAGTTTTTAACTTCTTTTTCATTTTTTAAGCATGCTTGAATTTCTTTTCCCATGCGACCCTTAGCACCATAAATTCCTATATTTACCATCTTATTCCTTGAAAATAAAATCTAATTTTAGCATTTATTTTGTAAATTTTAAATAAGAAAATCAAGTCTTAAAATTTTTCAACTCATTTAAATTATTTAACAATCTTTTTTCTTCACCAAAACCCTTGCTATGATAAAATTTTAAATCTTTGCTCATATATTTTTGCTTTACCCAGCCATTAAAATCATGGGGATAAAGATAGTTTTGTTTTTCTTTGTCATGGTTTTTTAGATAATTTGGAATGTCTAAAGCTTCATGATTTTTTACATAAGCTAAAGCTTTATTAATAGCCTTATAGCTTGCATTTGATTTTATAGCACTTGCTAGATAAATCACACATTGAGCTAAAATGATTCTTGCTTCAGGATAGCCTATACTTTTAACAGCTTTTAAACTTGAAACAGCTAAATTTAAGGCATTAGGATCAGCATTTCCTATATCTTCACTAGCAAAAATCACCAAACGTCTAGCGATAAATTCTGCACTTTCTCCTATATGAATCAATCTTGCAAGATAATAAAGTCCAGCATCAACATCACTCCCACGTAAACTTTTTATCAAAGCACTAATGAGTACATAATGTTCATCTTTTAAATCCATTCTTGGTGCATTAGAGGTATTTTGGAGTTTTTTAAGAGTATGAAGATGAACTTCTTTATCATTTAAAATTAAAGCAAATTCAAGTAAATTTAGCATAGTTCTTGCATCAGAACTTTTTAGTAAAAATTCTTTTGCATCTTTATCGATATTAAATTGTATCTTTTCTTGTACGCGCCAGAGTAAAATTTCTAATTCTTTTGATCTTAAAGCTTTAAATTCAAAAAACATAGAGCGGCTTTTTATGCCTGAACTTAAAACAAAATAAGGGTTTTGTGTGCTAGCACCCATTAAAATCAAACGGTAATTTTCCATAGGGATTAAAAACATTTCTTGTTGACTTTTATTAAGTCTGTGAATTTCATCGATAAAAATTAAAGGTTTATAAAGACTGTTTTTGTATTGATCTAAAATTTTTCTTAATTCTTCAAGTTTAAAATTCCCACCATCAAATTCGTAAAAATCTAGATGAAATTCTTTTGCCACCACTCTAGCAAAAGTGGTTTTTCCACAACCTGCACCACCAAAAAAAATGCTATGGGGAAGTTTTTGCATAGCAATAAATTTTTTAAACATTTCTACAAGCTCATCTTGCCCTAAAATATCATGAAAATGTTTAGGACGAAAAGTTAAAGCAAGATTCATTAGTTTAAGTCCATATTTGTAAATTCTTTACCATTGATTTTTAATTGAGGTTTTATGGTATTATCATAAATTAAATTCAATATAAAATGATGGTTTTCTTTAAAGAAATATTGATTTAAACCCCCATAATTTTGTGCCCAAATAAAAATTTCATCAGGTTGTTTTGAGCTTATAATTTGTAATTTTGCTTGATAAATATTTTCATGGATATGAATATGTCCTTGAGTTTTAATATCTTGTTTATTTTTTTCAAAATTAAGATTTTCTATATTTAAATTTATATTTTTTTCAAACAAATCTAAAAAATTAAAATTTAAATCAAAACTTTTATCCATGCTAATATTAAAATTTGTTTTTTCAAAATTAAGATTTTCATGAAATACACTTGGTAAATATATATTAACTTCTTTGCTTTGACCTTTTATTTTAAATTTTAATGTTTTAGCATCTTGCTTAAGTTGGCTTTGACTATGAAAAGCTTTGATTTTATTGTGATTAAAACTAAGAGAATCAAAGCTGATTTCTTGTTTACTATCGCTTAAAAAATTAAAATCATAAAGATAAATGCCATGATCAAAATTTTGTTCATAAGATAAATTTTCTAAGTTAAATTGAGTATAAAATTGAGAAAAGACTATATCTTTAAAATGCATTTTAATATCTGTAATCTCTAGATTTTCATTCAATACGCTTTCAATGCTCCCACCTTTTATCAAAGTATTTCCGCCTTCATGGTTTAAATTGATATCTTCAAGCTTTAGAAAAATTTTAATTTTATTTTTATTCCATTGTACGGTAAAAGCTGCTAATTTGTTGTTTTTTAAACTGTGATTTAAAAAATCAAAAGGATAAATTATTTCTCCTTTTATATCTTCTTTAAATAAAAGATTATAAAATTCAAGATTAACTTGGATTAAAAAATTAGGATGCAAACTATCTTTAAGTGTAAAACTTCCATAAGATTTTAAAAAACCTTTATGAAATTGAGCATTGCTTATTTGGGCATTATTGTTTTTGCTAAGTTTATCAAAAAATAAAGCATTAACATAAGCTATATAAGATATATAAATAATAAAACTTAATATCAACAAAATAACAAGAACAATCCATTTTTTCATTATTATCCTTGAATTTAAAATCATAAGCATATTGTATAAATTGCTCTCTAACAAAAAGTTTAAATTTTAAAATTAAAGTATTTTTTTAGATAAAAGTTATGATGCATATCCCTAAATTTATAGGGATATTAATAAGCTTTTTTATAACATTGAATCTCAATTTTTTTAGCAAGAGGAAGATTTTTTGAATTTTCATAAGCAATTTTGCTTTCTAAAAAATCTCCAATTTTCAAATCTTTAAAAGTTCCATCTTTATCTGTGCCAAAAATACCACAATCATCCATTTCTATTTTAGTATTTGGTAAAACTTTAATGGCTACTTGACCCCCATAGATAGAATCAATAAGCAAGGTTTTATTATTATCATAAATTTGTGCAATAGTGCCTTGAATTTTAACGCTTTGTCCAAAAAGCATGGAAGCTGTTAAAAGTGCTGATGCAATTAAAATATGTTTTTTCATTATTTTTCTCCTTTTTTAAAAAAATTATTCATATTTTAAACTATTTAAGTGAAGTGAATGTGAAATACAATTTTTATTAAAAATATCTATGATTTTATGATAAATTAATAATTTATAAGATAGCTAAAACCACAAAAATGAAAAACAAAGTCCCTTTTAACCTTCCTTTAAAACAAAATTACTTATTATTGCTTATTTACTTTATGTATTTTATCTTACTTTTAAGATGAAACATTTTATATAAATTGATTCATTTAAGTTTGTGTTTGAATAATTTATTAAACACTAAAAATCAATATCTAGTTTTTATAATATTTTAGTTTTTACAATTTTTGTATTTTTTTAAAATAAAGGATAATATTTTATGAAAAAATTATATTTAAAGTCTAGTGTATACAACACGGGGGGGTAATGGCTTCTTCCAAAAAACTTATTTTATCTTTAGCTACTATTTCTTGTTTAAGCTCTTTAGCCCTAGCTCAAATTTATGAAGGTTACACTCATATTAATTCTCATCAAACAAATTCAAAAACCATAAGTTCTGGTAAAGGTCAAGACAAATCTGGTCTTATTTGGATAGAAAAAATGGCCAATATAAGAGTTAATAACTCACCAGCTATAAATATTGAAAAAGATGCTAATATTTACCTTTTTTATAATCAAGGAATCATTCAAGCTCAAGGAAATTATTCTAGTATACAAATAGGAATGGATAATGAATTAAATAATGCCACAATAAAGTACTTTTATAATGCAGGAGCTATAGGAGGAAGTAAATTTGGTCTTGCTCTTTATGATAAATTCCCAAAACAAGCTACAATACATCTTTTTACTAATGAAGGTGTATTACAAGGAAATGAAGCAGGAATATTGATTAGAATTAATATAGATACTTTTAATAATGAACAATATATTTATGCTTCTACCAATAACGGTATATGGATAGCACCTAATGTAAATATTAATCATTTTAATAATCAAGGTCTCATATTTGGACAACAAAGAGGTTTAGTTATTAATCAAGCTAATATAGATACTTTTAATAATAAAGGCATTATAGGAGGTGAAAATAATTCAGGTATTAATTTTAAAGATAAAACTAATATAAATACTTTCACCAATGAAGGTCTTATATTTCATAATTCACAATCATCAAATTCAAATGAAAATTATGGAATCTATTTTCAAGGAGAAAATAATGGAAAGATACAATTAGATTCTTTTAAAAACTCAGGTATTATATATGCTTCAAATGGTGATGGTATTTTATTTGAAGGCAAAGATACACAAATAGGAAACTTCATTAATACAGGTATTATTGTAGGTAATCATAGTAATAGTTCTAATAATGCTAGTGTACTTATAGGAAGACCTGATAAAAACCATGGTAATACTACTATAGATCTTTTTTTAAATGAGGGTCTAATAGGAAGTAATATGGCTAAGTATGGGGTTAAGTTTGATAGTGGTAATGATAGCAATGGTGGCAATAACAATCGTCACAAAGCTACAGTCAAACATTTTATCAATACTGCTACCATACAAGCTAAAGACACTGCATTGCATTTAAGTAATACTACTATTACTGATTTCTTAAATATGGATACTATTAAAGCTGAAAATGGCAAAGCCATAGAAACTTTAAAACAAACAAGAATTACTAATTTTATTAATGCTGGGACTATAAAAAGTGAGAGTTCAAGTCAAGAAGCTATTAAGTTTGCACATTCAATTATTGATAATATTCTTAATACAGGAAATATAGAAGGTAAAAAACAAGCTATTATTTTTAATGGTTCAAATGTTAAAAACTTTATCAATAGTGGGACTATTAAGAGTACTAATAACGATCAAAGTAATGCTATAGAAGTAAATGGTAATAGAACTATTAACAATTTCATTAATAGTGGGACTATTTATGGTAATGATACTATTAGATTTAACAAAACAGCAAAAATTAATTATGTTTATAATACAAGTATTATATATGGTGGCAACACAAGTGTACATGTATATGGTGGCAATATTGATCATTTTGTCAATAAAGGCATCATTGCCAATGATAAAACTGTAAATTACGGTGCTGCTATAAAATTAGAAAATGGTGGAACCATAAAACATATAACCAATACAGGTCTTATAGCCTCCAAAAAAGCTGGCATCTCTGTAACTTATGGTAAGTTTGGTACCATTACTTTAGAAGAAGGTAGTATAGTTTATGGAGAACATTTTGGTGTTTGCATAGCACAGTGGCAAAATTTAGATGAACTTATTATAGTTGGAAGCTCTCAAATAGCTAGTGGAATTTATAGTAATCATTATGGAATTTTTTTAGGCACAGGATCTCAAGCTTCTAAAATAGAACTAAAAAATCAAGCTGTAGTTCAAGCAAAACAAAATGCGATTAAATTAGAAAATCAAGCTAATTTAAGCGGACTTAACATTGATAACTCAACAATAAAATCAGGACAAGAAGCTATTTTAAACGCAAAAGGTAAAATAGCAGATATAAATGTAAATAATGGAGCATTAATTCAATCATATTCTAATACAGCTATAAGTAATTTAGGAACTATCGATAAAATAACCATAAGTGGAACAAATACCAAAATTATAGGTGATATTCAAAACAAAGGCACTATAACATCTGGCATAACAATACAAAATGACGCTCAAATACAAGGACAATTAGTCAACGAAGGCACCATAAAAGCTGATGCTAATGGTAAAAGCAGAAAACGCCGCTCCCTTGATGAAAGCCAACAAAGTGATGAAGAAAGCAAAGCAGCTATTCTTATAAAAGAATCAGGACAAATCACTTCAACTAGTGGTAAAGCTGGCATAATAAACAAAGATAAAGGAAAAATAGAAGGTAATATCATAAGCAAAAGTTCAAATACCATTAGCCTAGAAAACCAAGGTAGTGTAACAGGAAATATATCTAACTCTGGAACAGGTAATTTAATGATAGAAAATAAAAACAATGGTAGCAATAGTGCCACCATCTCAGGTTCTATCATGAATACAAACTCAGGTAATGTAATACTTGATAATAGTGCTACTATAACTCAAGGCATCACAAATCAAGGAACAGGTAATTTAATGATAACTAACCAAAGTGGTGCTAGCATTGAAAATATTAGCAATGAAAGCTCAGGCGATGTAATGCTTAACAACACTGGTTCTATAACAAAAGGTATAACAAACTCTGGTAATGGTAATCTAAACCTAACCAACCAAGAAAATGCCACCATAAGTGGAGGTATAACAAACTCTGGCTCAGGCACCCTAATGCTTAATAACTTTGGCTCTATAGGAACAAATACTGATGGCTATAACATAAGCAATGAAGGAAGTGGTAGTGTTAATATCACTTCTTGGACTATACGTACAGGAAGTAATAATAAACTCCAAACCCTTACAGTAGGAGGAAAAAGTGCTAATTCTGTTATGGTTGGAAACCTTATAGTTGATCAAGGTAATCTTAATATGGATGAACTTAATGATATTAAAAATCTTGTTAAGGGAGTAAGTTTAAATAATATAAAAAAAATAAAAACTAATGGTGGTGGAGAAATGATATTAAACTATGATGCTTTAAGTGGAAAAATCTCTACAGACTTTAATCTTAATGCTTCTATTATAGGAGCAAGCTTTAGATCTTTAAATGCTTCTAGCATTAAAAGAAATGCTTTTGTAGATGGCTTAATGAATAATATGAATTTAAGTTTAACTTTTAATCCTAATCATTTTAATCTTAATACTAATCTTACTTTTAATGAAGATAATTTATATGCTAGTATTAATGATTATATACAAAGTGATATACAAACTTATACTCATGATAATATTAAAGAACATGCCTTAGTTATACTACCTTATTTTTCTTCTCAAAGTGTAGAACTTTCTTTAAATGAAAAAAGTAAAGGACATATTAAAGGTAATATACTTGCTTATTCTACCTTAAAAGAAAGTGGAACTTATAGTTTTTATGCAGGTTATGAAGATACTAAGATGAACTCTTATTATTTTGATGTAAAAAACCGTACTTATTATACAGGTATAAAATATTTTAATACCTTATTTTATACAGACAATAATCAAGAAGTCTATATTAAAGCTCAAGCTAAAGCAGCTTTTATTAAAAATGAGTTCTTAAAGAAAATAGCCAATAATGAAGCTAGTGCTAATCCTAATGCTTATACTTATGGAGGAGGTATAGATTTAGGAATGAATTTTATCTTAGGATCTCATATGCTTACTCCTCAAATAGGTTTAGGTTATGAAGGATCTTATATGCAAGCTTATAGTATAAAAGATATTAAAGGTAGGGCTAGTGTACAAAAAGGAGAAAGAATATATAAAAATATCAATAATCTTTTTTCTACTAAGGCTAGCTTTGCTTATTTTAAAGACTGGTTACCTTATTTAAAGACTTCTATAGAATTAGGAGCTAAACTTTATATGAATACTACTATACATACTAAAGCACGCTTTGGTACTATTAAAGTAGAAGATGAAATAAACTTAGCAAGAATACAAAGATTTGCAAATGCTTCTTTAATACTGCCTTTAAATCAAAGCTTTATTATGAGTATGAATTATAATGCTCAAAATAGTAAAGATGCTACTACTCATACTGCTTATGCTCAATTTAGTTATTTGTGGTAAAAGAATAAGGTATTAAAAGAATAAAGTATAGCTTTAAAAGCTATGCTTTGTTTACTTTTTAACCTTCCTTTAAAATAAAATTACTTATTATTACTTATTTACTTTATATATTTTATCTTACTTTTATTATATTAAAAGATGGATTGTTAAAACATTAAAGGTTACTCATAGGATTTGTAAAATCAATTATTTTTTTAGGTAAGATAAAGCATGAAATAGTATATATTTATTATAAATAAAGTTTAATGTAAAGGTTTTTATATAATGTTTGATAGAATATATTATTATTATTTTAATGCTAATTATCAAAAATGTCTTGAATTAAGTGAAATTTTATTAAAAGAAAATTCAGAATTTGCTTTAGAATTTGCTATGCTTGCCTCTTATAAGCTTTCGCTTTTTTCTAAAAGTCTGTATTATGCTTATGAACTTTTTTCTCTTAGTCCTACAAGTTTTCATGGTCTCATGCTTGCTAAAAATTATATTAAAAATCAAAAATTTGATGATGCTCTTGATTTATTGCAAAAACTTTTAGATCGCAAAGATGATTTATATAATGAAATTAAATTAGAATTAGCTTTTGCTTATGAATATGCTTATAAATTAGAAGAAGCTGAAAGAATTTTTAAGGAATTGCTCTCAGAAGATACATACAATTTAAACTTATGGAAGCATTATGCAGAAATTTATTTTAAAAGCGATTTTACAAAAGCCTTACATGCGCATGAACAATTATATGACTTCGCGCAAGAACTTATTAAAAAATTTCAAAGCAGTACTTTTATAGAACAAAATATTGATTTAAAAGATCTTGAAAATAGATTGCACAACAAAACGAAAAAAAATCTTAATATTTCTAAAATAGAAGATTTTTTAACGCAGCAAATTTTACCACAAAAAGCTTATTTGCTTTTCAAACTTTTTAAAATTTCCGAATCTTTGCGTCTTTTTCAATCTTTAGAAATTTATAATCAATACAGTGCACAATTTTGGCAAAATTATGCAAAAGTACTTGAATTTGACTCAAACTATCAAGGAGCTTATAATGCTTATCAAAAATGCTTAAGTTTAGAATCTCATGCAAGTTATCAATTTGATCTTGCTTATCTTTTGATGAGAATGGGTGTGAGTGATAATTTTGAAGAAGGTAAAAGATTATATGAAAGCAGACTTTTCTTTGCGCATCATGAAACTTTTTCTACTTACCATTATAACAAAAGTGTGCAAGCTTTTAACCAAGAAGGTCCAAATGCTTTTAAAGACAAAAAAATTTTAGTATTTTGTGAACAAGGTTTTGGAGATACTATTATGTACTCAAGATGCTTAGAAAAACTTTGTAAGATAGCACAAAAAGTTTTATTTGCTCCTCAAAGCGCTATGTATGAAATGTTTAAAAATCAAATCAAAATTTTAAATGAAGAAAATAATACTTTTAAAAATTTAAAAGTATTAAAAATTTTGCCTAAAAATTTTGATTATGCTATACCTATTTGTTCTTTACCTTTTTTAATAGATATTACATTAAATGAAATTAAAGAATTAAAAACACCTTTATTACCACAAATAAAACCTAAAAATAAAATAAAAAAAATAGGTATTTTTTATTTCACCCCTTATGCTCTTCATGCTGACTTATCTAGAAATTTACCAGCTGAATTTCTTCTTGATACTTTAGAAGAACTAAACTATAAAATTATTTCTTTTCAAATAGAAACTCATGAAAAACTGCCTAAAAATGTTGAAAATAGAGGTAAAATAATAAAAAATTGGAATGATACCTTAAACCATTTACAAGATATTGATCTTATCATAAGTATAGATAGCGCCATAGCACATTTAAGCTTAGCGATGAATATTCCAACCATAGTACTTTTACATCCTAGATTTGATTGGCGTTGGGGAAAATTTGAAGATCCTAAAAGTTATTTTTGGCCAAAAGCACAATGTTTTGTTGTAAAGGAAGAAAATGCCAAAAAAGATTTACAAAGCTTAATACGAAGAATTTTAAATTAAATTATTTTAACTTATCAAGTTTAAGTTTATAAATTTCTTTATCTATAGCTTGAGCTAACATTTTTGGCATTTGTTTTATTATATCTTGATAGTTTTCTTTGGTATTTTTTCCTTTTAGCGCTAGTTTTAATTTTATATTTTTTGCTACAAGAATTTTTCCATTGCTTGTAGATAAAAGCTTAAAATTGATCTTAGCAACACCTTCTTGAGTTTTAGTAATAAAATAATTAGTAGAATTTATATAAAAATCTTGCAAATTGATTATTGCAAGATAGGTTATAAAATCAGTATAAATTTTAGATTTATCTTTTTCTTCTTTTAAAAAAGCGCTGATATTAACAAGCTTTGCATCTTTTGAGCTCAATAATAAGGTTTTAGAATTTTGATAAAGATTATTAGCTGTACGGTTAGCTAAATTTAATTTTAAGTTATTGATAAAATTTTTAGAAAAGGATCTAGAAAAATTTTTAGCATCGACTTTAAAATTTTCTAAAAAATAAGCAAAATTTTCCCTAAAAGTTAAAGCTATAGCAAAATTTTTATTCTTACTTTTAATATTAGATTCTTTTTTTAATAAAATAGAACTATCAAATAAAGATTTTTGCTCATCTAGTTTTGGGTTTAAAAACTTTTGATTAAGATCAATAAGCTCAAAATGATCACTTTCGCCTTTCATTTTAATGATTTTCTTTTGAGAAAAATCACTTCCTAAAAGATAAGGATTTAAAAACAAACTTATACACAAAATAAAAAAATATCTCATCATTTTGCCCTAATTTTATAAAAAATCTTCCAAAAAGTCTTTAGAAGAAACACAAATAAAAGGTCTAGCTTTATGATTTAAAGGATGATAGGCGATGTATTGCTTATGAAAATCTCCCATAAATCCTCCGTTTTGATTAACTAAAAAATCTCCTGCTACGATATCCCAAATATGAAGATTTTCAAATCTTTTATAAACTCCAGCCCTACCTTCTAAAATAGCACAAAATTTAAGTCCTGATCCTATATTAAGAGCTTGTAGTTTATGTTCTTTGGCAAAATTTTCATCTTCTTTGCTAAGATGGTTTACACTAAGCAAAGCTTTGAATTTGTTTTTTTGGTATTGTTCTTGATGAATGTGTAATACTGTATCGTTTTTATAAACCTTAGTTTTTGCATGGGCATAAAAAATCTCTCCTTTTGAGGGATTTTCTATAAGAGCTAAAACAGGACGGTTTTCATAAATCAAGCTTATCATAACACAAAATTCATCACTTCCTTTTAAAAATCCACTGGTTCCATCAAGAGGATCAACAAGCCAAAAAAGCTTTAAATTTTCACATTTTTGCGGTGCAAGTAAATTTTCTTCAGATAAAATCTGAATATCTGTAGATCCTAAAACATCGCTTAAAATTTGGTTAGAAGCAAGATCAGCTGAAGTTAAAGGACTTTTATCTTCTTTTTTCCAAATTTGTAAATTTTTTCTTTCTTTTAAAATCGCTTTAGAAGCTTGTTTACTAGCTTTTATAGCAATTTGTAATAATTTATCAAGATTAAGCATAATAAGACCTTATAAAAATATTTTTATAATTATACAAGCAAGATGATATGGAATTTTTTAAATTCCATAATTTTTGAAAATTAAATAGTATGCACTGGACCTAAATAAAGTTGTCTTGGACGAACGATTTTAAGATTTTCTTGTTCTTTTTGTTCTATCCACTGGGCTATCCAACCTGGAGTGCGTCCTATAACAAATAAGGTAGCAAACATTTCATTTGGAATACCCAAAGCCTTTAAGATAAGCCCACTATGAAAATCTACATTAGGATACAAACCTCTTTTAACAAAATACTCATCTTGCAAAGCGATCTCTTCTATGCGGGTTGCTACTTTGATTAAATTAGTATCAATGTCTAACTCATCAATAAGTTGATCACGAAGTTTTTTAAGCACTTTAGCACGAGGATCAAAGTTTTTATATACCCTATGACCAAAACCCATTAAACGAAAAGGATCATTTTTATCTTTAGCTTTTTTAATGTATTCATCAACTTTATCTACACTAGCTATTTGTTCAAGCATTCTAATAACACCCTCATTAGCTCCACCATGGGCATGTCCCCAAAGTGCTCCAATACCCGCTGAAATACAAGCATAAGGATGTGCATGAGTAGAACCTACTGCACGCACAGTAGAGGTTGAAGCATTTTGTTCATGATCTGCATGCAACATAAACACCGTATCAAGTGCTTTAACTTCTATAGGTTTAAGTTTTACATGATTATAAGGATAGGTCCTTAACATATATAAAAAATTTTCGGTAAAGCCTCTATCTAAATTAGGATAAGCCATAGGAAAACCATGTTTATAACGATAAGCCGCGGCCACTATAGTTGGAATTTTTGCGATAATACGTGCGGCCATTTCCATGTATTCTTTTTTAACGTTCATGTTTAAATGATCAGGATAAAAAGCACTTAGCGATGAAACCGCACCTTGTAGCACAGCCATAGGGTGCGCATTATCAGGAAAAGAATCAAAAAGACGGTGCATACCCTCATGAATAAAAGATCGTTTTTTCATTTCATAGCGAAAAGCTTCAAGACGTGGTGCATCTGGAAGTTCTTTATAAAGCAAAAGATATACTACATCTAAATAAAGTTTATTTTGTGCAAGCCATTCTATAGGATAACCACGATGCATCAAAATTCCATTTTCTCCATCAATATAAGTGATTTGAGATTTGCAAACCGCCGTAGAAGTTAAACCCTCATCATAAGAAAACATTCCTGTTTGTTTATAAAAATTTGACATATCTACAACACTTGGACCAATAGTGCCTTCATATATGGGAAATTCATAACTTTTTCCATTTCTATTATCAGTTATGGTAATGGAATTTGACATTCTTGCTCCTTTTTTCTGACTTTTATTAATTTTAACAAAAAAGACCATTATAAGTTTTCGCATGATTAAATTTTTAAGATTTTATTTGTTTTTTGAGTAAAAAAGTAATTTTATTTTTTATTATGAGAAAGAAATTTAACCATACTCATTACAATAATAGCTTCAAATAAAGCAGTCAAAATAAGTGCTGAATAAAGTTTTTCATCAATAACTTTTCCAGAATACCCTAAAGTAGCAGTAGCAATAAGCAAGGTCAAAGGCATAGAATGGCTAAGTGCAAATAAAATCATATTTTTAAAACCAATTTTTTTAAAAAAAATCCCTGCGCATAAAATTCTTAAACCCACCATAATAAACATTAACAAAAAAGCATCTAGTACAATTTTATAATTTAAAATCATTTTAAGATCAAAAGTAGAACCTATATGGATAAAAAAGATAGGAATTAAAAAACCATATCCAAAGCTAGAAAGTTTATGTTCAAGGTCTTTTTTGTGGTCAAAAAAAGTAGCAATAAAAGATCCAGCAATAAAAGCACCAAGAACAATTTCTAATTTTGTGATTATCATGGCAACGATAATCAAAATGAAAATTGCCATGCAAAATCTTATATCTTTTTCATTTTTATCCTCCCAAGGCATTAACACTACTTTAAGTTGTGGATACCACCAAAAAAGCACTCCAAGCATTTTAAAACAAAGTAAACAAAGTCCCAAGAAAACGTTAAGATATAAAATACTTTGAGCCACATCAATAAAACTTGCATCTTCACGTAAAAAAGCATCTGCTATGGTTAAAAGTACTATAGAAGTCACTTCAGCTAATGTAGCCACTATCATAGCTATATTAAGCCAATAACAATCTTTGCCAAAATCTTTAAAGAGTAAAGATAAAAGCCCTACACTCATCACAGGTATAATGATAATAAAGACTAAAGAAAGATGAAAAATCCACACTACAAAAGAGGATAAAAGATAAAGCAAAAGGATATAAAAAAAGCTTTTTTTAGCTATTTGTTTATCCATATTAAAAAAATCTCTTAAATTAACCTCCATACCCGCTATAAACATAAGATAGTAAAAGCCTACATTTGCTAAAAGACTAAAATTTTCACTCTTTCCTATAAATCCAAAATACCCTATTACAGCTCCTAGTATGATTTCAGTAGCTGAAAGAGGTAAGCGTAAAATTTTTGCAATATGAGGTGAAAAAAGCAAACATAAGGCAATAACAATAAGTATTTTTAAATCGATTAAAGCTTGAGGATCAATGACACTCTGATGCAAAAGTAAATCCCATTTGTTTTAGCTTAACAATATCACGACTTGGATCTTCACCTTTAGTAGTTAAATAATCTCCTATAACTATAGCACTTGCTCCTGCTTGAAAAATTTCATATTGCCTTTCTTTTAAAACAACTTCACGACCCCCTGCTACCATTACTACACAATCAATCAAGGCTTGTTTGGTATCGCTTATGATTTGTAAAGCTTCATCAGCACTGAGCTTAGGAGCTTTTAATTTTAAGTTTTCATTAGGAATAAAAAAATTAATAGGACTTGAAAAAGGTTGTAATTCTTGTAAAGATTTTCTTAAACTCAATCTATCTTCTTGGCTTTCGCCCATTCCATAAATTCCACCACAACAAAGCATAAGTCCTGCTTGCTTTGCATTTAAATTGGTTTGAAATCTACTCTCCCAGGTATGAGTAGTACAAATTTGAGGAAAAAATTCTCTTGAAGTTTCAAGATTATGATTATAAGAAAAAAATCCTGCTTTTTTAAGTTCTTTAAGTTGTTCTACACTAGCCATGCCATTACAGGCTATAAGAAGTAAATTAGGCACTTCTTTTTGTATAGCTTTTGCGGCTTTACAAACATATTCTAATTTTTCATCATCAAGCCCAAGTCCTGCACTTACTAAACAAAAACCTAAAGCTTCATTTTTTTTTGCTATTTTAGCTTCAAGAACAATTTGTGAAATTTCTTTACAACGATATTTTTGAATATCTGTTTTTACATAAGCACTTTGAGTGCAGTATTTACAATCTTCAGAACAATTCCCACTAGCTATATTTGAAATGGCACAAAGCATAATTTGCATTTTAATCCTTTATTTCTTTTTTAATTTTACATTTTAAACATTCTAAAAATATCCCCTTTTTAAGTTCTTTTATAACTAAATTTTCATCACATTGTTCACATTTTTCATCACTTGGTTTATATTTGCTTACAAAATTACATTTTGGATAAGCACTGCATCCATAAAATTTGCCACGTTTAGAAAAACGTTCTACAATTTCACCTTCTTTACAATTTGGACACATCATACCTATAGCATTTGCCTTAGTTTTTGCAAAAGTATTTTCTACCTCGTTTTTACTTTCATTTTTCAAATTCCTAGAATACTTACATTTTGGAAAATTTAAGCACGCTACAAATTCCCCAAAACGCCCTTTTCTAATAGCAAGCTCTCCTCCACATTCAGGACAAGCTTCTCCTAGTTTAGTCACAGTTTTTTGACTGGCTATTTTTGTTTTTCCTTCTTCTATTTTTCTCATAAAAGGATAATAAAATTCTTTTAAAGTTTCTTGCCAATCTGCTTTATCTTCAGCAATCTCATCTAAAGTATTTTCAAGATTTGAGCTAAATTGAATATCTACTATATCGCTAAAATTTTTTTCAAGCACCTCAGTAACATTAAAAGCTATTTCACTAGGAATAAGTTGCTTTTTATCAATTTTTACATAATCTCTGCTTGTAAGTATAGAAATCGTTGGAGCATAAGTAGAAGGTCTTCCTATACCTAAGCTTTCAAGTTTTTTTACCAATCCCGCTTCAGAATACCTTGAAGGTGGTTCAGTAAGATGGGTATTCATTTCTAAATTTTGTATACTTAGGCTTTCTCCTATTTTAAGATTTGGTAAAATTTTATCCTTATCCATATCTCCATAAACTTTATAATACCCTTCAAAAAGAATTTTTCTTCCACTTATTTTAAACACGGCCCTATCATTTTTTACAAAAACATTTTGAACTTGAGAAACAGCAGGATTCATTTGACAAGCTAAAAAACGATTATAAATCAAGGTGTAAAGATTTAATTCATCCTTGTCTAAAAATTTACTTGCAATCTCTGGAGTGAAATTTAAATTCGTAGGACGTATAGCCTCATGAGCTTCTTGTGCACCTTTGCTCTTAGTAAGATAAATATTTGCTTTATTTGGAAGATAATCTTTACCAAAATTAGTCTGTATAAATTTTCTTGCACTATCTAAAGCTTCTTTGGCTAAATTTAAACTGTCTGTTCTCATATAAGTGATAACTCCCATAACTCCTTCATGAGTATTTACTCCTTCATAGAGTTTTTGGGCTATCATCATGGTTTTTTTAGGATTAAAGCCAAGACGATTGCTAGCACTTTGTTGCAAGGTTGAAGTCATAAAAGGCGGTGGTGGAGAAATTTTTCTTTCTTTGCTTTGAATATCAAAGATTTCATAAGTTTCATCTTTACATGCTTGAAAAACAAGTTTAGCACGGTCTTTATTAGTAATACTAAGTTTTTCTATTTTTGCTTTATCAAATTCTACAAGTTCTGCATCTAAATCTTTTTGAAAAATCATATCTATGCTAAAGTATTCTAATGGAACAAAAGCACGAATTTCTTTTTCACGATCAACAATGATTTTTAAAGCAGCACTTTGAACACGACCTGCGCTAAGTCCTTTTTGAATTTTTTGTCCAAGCAAAGGACTTAATTTGTATCCTACTATGCGATCTAGTAAACGTCTTGTTTGCTGAGCATTTATAGAATGTATATTAAGTTTTCTAGGATTTTTTAAAGCATTTTCTATAGCACTTTTAGTGATCTCATGAAAAACAATACGCGGTAAAGTTTCTTCATCTTTACCAATAGCCTTAGCAATGTGATAAGCTATGGCTTCCCCTTCTCTATCTTCATCGGTTGCAAGATAAATTTCTTTTGCATTTTTAGCTTTAGTTTTAAGTTCTTTAACCAAGGCGCTATGATCGCTTGTTATTCTATACTCTGGAATAAATATATCATCTTGTATTTTGATTCCAAAACTTGATTTAGGTAAATCTCTAATGTGTCCTTTAGAAGCAATAACTTCATAATCTTTACCTAAAAAATTAGCTATGGTTTTAGCTTTAGCTGGAGACTCTACTATGATTAAGTTTTTTTTCATTTCACACCTTGTTTTATATAAAAAGCTGAATTTAACTAAAAATGTTTAAAATTCTACTTATAAAATGAATTTTCACTAAATTAAATATTTTATATAATAAAATTATCACACTAAAACTAATAAATCTTCAACCCATCCTTCCTACCACAAATAACTAAATTGAGCATAAGCAGTATGAGTAGTAGCATCTTTACTATTTTGAGCATTATAATTCATACTCATAATAAAGCTTTGATTTAAAGGCAGTATTAAAGAAGCATTTGCAAATCTTTGTATTCTTGCTAAGTTTATTTCATCTTCTACTTTAATAGTACCAAAGCGTGCTTTAGTATGTATAGTAGTATTCATATAAAGTTTAGCTCCTAATTCTATAGAAGTCTTTAAATAAGGTAACCAGTCTTTAAAATAAGCAAAGCTAGCCTTAGTAGAAAAAAGATTATTGATATTTTTATATATTCTTTCTCCTTTTTGTACACTAGCCCTACCTTTAATATCTTTTATACTATAAGCTTGCATATAAGATCCTTCATAACCTAAACCTATTTGAGGAGTAAGCATATGAGATCCTAAGATAAAATTCATTCCTAAATCTATACCTCCTCCATAAGTATAAGCATTAGGATTAGCACTAGCTTCATTATTGGCTATTTTCTTTAAGAACTCATTTTTAATAAAAGCTGCTTTAGCTTGAGCTTTAATATAGACTTCTTGATTATTGTCTGTATAAAATAAGGTATTAAAATATTTTATACCTGTATAATAAGTACGGTTTTTTACATCAAAATAATAAGAGTTCATCTTAGTATCTTCATAACCTGCATAAAAACTATAAGTTCCACTTTCTTTTAAGGTAGAATAAGCAAGTATATTACCTTTAATATGTCCTTTACTTTTTTCATTTAAAGAAAGTTCTACACTTTGAGAAGAAAAATAAGGTAGTATAACTAAGGCATGTTCTTTAATATTATCATGAGTATAAGTTTGTATATCACTTTGTATATAATCATTAATACTAGCATATAAATTATCTTCATTAAAAGTAAGATTAGTATTAAGATTAAAATGATTAGGATTAAAAGTTAAACTTAAATTCATATTATTCATTAAGCCATCTACAAAAGCATTTCTTTTAATGCTAGAAGCATTTAAAGATCTAAAGCTTGCTCCTATAATAGAAGCATTAAGATTAAAGTCTGTAGAGATTTTTCCACTTAAAGCATCATAGTTTAATATCATTTCTCCACCACCATTAGTTTTTATTTTTTTTATATTATTTAAACTTACTCCCTTAACAAGATTTTTAATATCATTAAGTTCATCCATATTAAGATTACCTTGATCAACTATAAGGTTTCCAACCATAACAGAATTAGCACTTTTTCCTCCTACTGTAAGGGTTTGGAGTTTATTATTACTTCCTGTACGTATAGTCCAAGAAGTGATATTAACACTACCACTTCCTTCATTGCTTATGTTATAGCCATCAGTATTTGTTCCTATAGAGCCAAAGTTATTAAGCATTAGGGTGCCTGAGCCAGAGTTTGTTATACCTCCACTTATGGTGGCATTTTCTTGGTTGGTTAGGTTTAGATTACCATTACCAGAGTTTGTTATACCTTTTGTTATAGAACCAGTGTTGTTAAGCATTACATCGCCTGAGCTTTCATTGCTAATATTTTCAATGCTAGCACCACTTTGGTTAGTTATCATTAAATTACCTGTTCCTTGATTTGTGATGCCTTGAGTTATAGTAGCACTATTATCAAGTATTACATTACCTGAGTTTGTATTCATGATAGAATTAATAGTAGCACTATTTTTATTTTCTATTTTTAAATCGCCACTTCCATAATTGTATACACTTTTTAAAGTGGAGGAGTTATTAAGCATTAAACTACCTCCTCCTATATTATAAGCACTTCCACTAATGCTTGCATTATTCATGAGTTCTAATTGACCCATTCCTATGTTTGCAACATAACCTGAGATGGAAGTATTGCCATTTTGAGTATTAGTTTGGTTTTCTATAGTTAATTTACCACTTCCATAATTGTATATATTTCCTGTTAAAGTGGAGGAGTTATTAAGCATTAAACTACCATCTCCTGTGTTGGCTATATTTCCACTTATAGTAGCAGTACTACTACCATTGTTTTTATTTTCTATCATTAAATTACCTGTTCCAGAGTTAGATATATTTCCTGTTACACTACCTTGGTTTTCTAGGCTAATGGTATTTGAACTTTTGCTTATGATATTACCTTCTATTTTTCCTTTATCTTTGTTTATTATGCCAGCTTTACCACTAGTTGAAGTGATTTGTCCTGATTCTTTTATAAGAATAGCTGCTTTGCTTTCTTCATCACTTTGTTGGCTTTCATCAAGGGAGCGGCGTTTTCTGCTTTTACCATTAGCATCAGCTTTTATGGTGCCTTCGTTGACTAATTGTCCTTGTATTTGAGCGTCATTTTGTATTGTTATGCCAGATGTTATAGTGCCTTTGTTTTGAATATCACCTATAATTTTGGTATTTGTTCCACTTATGGTTATTTTATCGATAGTTCCTAAATTACTTATAGCTGTATTAGAATATGATTGAATTAATGCTCCATTATTTACATTTATATCTGCTATTTTACCTTTTGCGTTTAAAATAGCTTCTTGTCCTGATTTTATTGTTGAGTTATCAATGTTAAGTCCGCTTAAATTAGCTTGATTTTCTAATTTAATCGCATTTTGTTTTGCTTGAACTACAGCTTGATTTTTTAGTTCTATTTTAGAAGCTTGAGATCCTGTGCCTAAAAAAATTCCATAATGATTACTATAAATTCCACTAGCTATTTGAGAGCTTCCAACTATAATAAGTTCATCTAAATTTTGCCACTGTGCTATGCAAACACCAAAATGTTCTCCATAAACTATACTACCTTCTTCTAAAGTAATGGTACCAAACTTACCATAAGTTACAGAGATGCCAGCTTTTTTGGAGGCTATAAGACCTGTATTGGTTATATGTTTTATGGTTCCACCATTTTCTAATTTTATAGCAGCACCGTAATTTACAGTTTTATCATTGGCAATGATGCCTTTATTGACAAAATGATCAATATTGCCACCATATACATGTACACTTGTGTTGCCACCATATATAATACTTGTATTATAAACATAATTAATTTTTGCTGTTTTGTTAAATCTAATAGTATCATTACCATAAATAGTCCCACTATTAATGAAATTGTTAATAGTTCTATTACCATTTACTTCTATAGCATTACTTTGATCGTTATTAGTACTCTTAATAGTCCCACTATTGATAAAGTTTTTAACATTTGAACCATTAAAAATAATAGCTTGTTTTTTACCTTCTATATTTCCTGTATTAAGAATATTATCAATAATTGAATGTGCAAACTTAATAGCTTCTTGACTTGAACTCTCACTTTTTATAGTCCCAGCATTAATAAAATTAGTAATTCTTGTTTGTTTTAAAGTTTCTATGGCTTTGCCATTTTCAGCTTTAATAGTATCCATATTTAAGAAATCAGTAATAGTAGTATTACTTAAATGCAATGCAGTGTCTTTAGCTTGTATGGTAGCAGTATTGATAAAATGTTTGACTGTAGCTTTGTGACGATTGTTATTGCCACCATTGCTATCATTACCACTATCAAACTTAACCCCATACTTAGCCATATTACTTCCTATTAGACCCTCATTTAAAAAAAGATCTATAGTAGTATTACCATGGTTTTTATCAGGTCTTCCTATAAGTACACTAGCATTATTAGAACTATTACTATGATTACCTACAATAATACCTGTATTAATGAAGTTTCCTATTTGTGTATCTTTGCCTTCAAATAAAATACCATCACCATTTGAAGCATATATAATACCTGAGTTTTTAAAAGAATCTAATTGTATCTTTCCATTATTTTCTCCTTGAAAATAGATTCCATAATTTTCATTTGAATTTGATGATTGTGAATTATGAAATATAAGACCTTCATTGGTGAAAGTATTTATATTAGTTTTATCTTTAAAATTAATACCTGAATTATTTTCACCTCCTATAATGCCTTTATTATTAAAAGTATCTATATTAGCTTGATTAATAACTAAACCTCTTTGTTGTCCAAATATGAGACCTTGATTATTAAAATGATTAATATTTACATTAGGTGCTATCCATATACCGTTATTGGTAGAAGCATAAATATATTGTTCATTATTAAAAGTATCTATATTAATTCTAATCAATATTCCTGCTTCATTTCCTTGTAATACACCTTCATTAGTAAAAAGATGTATTGTAGCTTGTTTTGGGAATTTATCATAAAGAGCAAGACCAAATTTACTTCCTCCTATAGCTCCTGCATTATAAAAGTACTTTATTGTGGCATTATTTAATTCATTATCCATTCCTATTTGTATACTAGAATAATTTCCTTGAGCTTGAATGATTCCTTGATTATAAAAAAGGTAAATATTAGCATCTTTTTCAATATTTATAGCTGGTGAGTTATTAACTCTTATATTGGCCATTTTTTCTATCCAAATAAGACCAGATTTGTCTTGACCTTTACCAGAACTTATGGTTTTTGAATTTGTTTGATGAGAATTAATATGAGTGTAACCTTCATAAATTTGAGCTAGGGCTAAAGAGCTTAAACAAGAAATAGTAGCTAAAGATAAAATAAGTTTTTTGGAAGAAGCCATTACCCCCCCCGTGTTGTATACACTAGACTTTAAATATAATTTTTTCATAAAATATTATCCTTTATTTTAAAAAAATACAAAAATTGTAAAAACTAAAATATTATAAAAACTAGATATTGATTTTTAGTGTTTAATAAATTATTCAAACACAAACTTAAATGAATCAATTTATATAAAATGTTTCATCTTAAAAGTAAGATAAAATACATAAAGTAAATAAGCAATAATAAGTAATTTTGTTTTAAAGGAAGGTTAAAAGGGACTTTGTTTTTCATTTTTGTGGTTTTAGTGGGTTTTTTAAAAAAAATAATCCCAAGTTATTTTAAGAATCATTAGTCCTACTATGGTTAAAAATAGGGTTTTGATAAAGTTTGCCTTTGTTTTTAATACGAGTTTTGAACCAAGATAAGCTCCTAAAATTTGACCCATACCCATAAGTAAACCTATAGTCCATAAAATTTCGTATTGATAAGAAAAGATGATAAGGGCTATGATATTGCTTGTAAAATTTAAAATTTTTGTATTTATACTTGCTTTTTTCATGTTAAAACCTAAAAATACTACACAAGCAAAGATCCAAAAAGAACCTGTTCCAGGTCCTAAAAATCCATCATAAAAACCTAAACTTAAACCACAGATTAGATGGAAGAATTTGATGTTTTTTATTTTAGCTTGTTTTTCGTATTTTCCTAAATTAGGGCTTAGGGCAGTGTATAAAAAAGTTAAGATTAAAAAAGTTAAGATAATGAGTTTTAAGTGTTCATCTTGTATAAAAAGTACACTATAAGTTCCTAAAATAGCCCCTAAAGCGGTAAAAAAAATGCCCCAGGCAAGATGGGCTAAGGTGGTTGATTTAAAATAAGTTAAAGTAGCAGTAAAAGATCCAAAGACGCTTTGAAGTTTATTGGTTGCTAAGGATAAATGAGTAGGAATGCCACAAGCTATAAGAGCAGGTAGGGTAATAAGTCCTCCTCCACCTACAATAGAATCTATAAAACCTGCAAAAAGGGCTACAAAAAATAATACGAAATAATAAATCGTATCTAAATCCATTTTATTCCTTAAGGTTAAGAATCTCCTTGCTTTGTCCTAAGCGATAAAGTGCAAAGTCATATTTTATAGGATCATTAGGGTCTAGTTTTTTTAAATTTTGTGTTAATTCTAAAACACTTTTATAATCATATATTTTACGTTTTAAAAGTCCTAAAGTCAAGGAAATTTTATGCGTATGGGTATCAAGAGGGATTAAAAGGTCTTTAGTATGAATTTTTGTAAAAAGTCCTAGGTCAAGTTCATCTTTTCTTACCATCCATCTTAGATACATATTGTAACGTTTTAAAGTAGAGTGGGGCATGTTTTTCCAAATTTTTCCAAAGAAAAAGTCATAACCATGACTTGAGTAGGGGTTTAATTGTTGGATTTTTTTCATAAAAGCAAGTATGGCATCTGTAGTGTTTTGCCTTTTTTCATAAGCTTTTGTAAAAAGTTCATTAAGAGAGATTTCATTTTTTAATCGTGAAAGGGTGATGAAAATTTCTTGAATATCTTTTTCATTTTGAAAGCGGTATTTTAAAGCTTTGAGTTCTTTTTGAATGAGTTTTTGGTTTAAATTGAGTAAAGAAAAATCAAGTTTGTTTAAAAAATGCACTATATTTTTAGCATTTCCATAGGCAAATAAAGCACAAAGTAGGGCAATAAATTCATCATTATGAATTTTAGCGATTTGTAAAGGATCTGGCAGCTCAAAAAGAGAATGTAAAGTGTTTTTTTTCTTGGCTAGTTCATCAAGTTTGGCTTTTAGTTGGATATGGTTTTCATGTTTCATTACTCTAAAATTAAGATTTAAGTCCTAATAAAGTATCAAGCATTTGATCTACTGTTGAAACGATTTTAGCAGCAGCCCCATAGCTTGATTGGTATATAATAAGAGCGGCTAATTCTTCGTTGATATTGACACCGCTTTTTGATTGGTATTCGGTATAAACAGAATTGTAAAGGGTTTGATTGCTTGCATTAACAACATTGTTGCTTTCTCCATCTAGACCTATTTTACCTGTGAGTTTGCGATAATATTGCTCCATGGCAAGATTATCAATGGTTCCATCTTCATTGTAAAAGTTAACTTTTTCATATTGGAGTTGTATGATTTTATTAGCCATATCATTACCACTATCAACCCCGTTTAAGCTAGCTCTTAGTGTGCTTGGGTCATTGAGTATAGAATCTTTAACTTTCATATCGCTTGCATTGGTTCCGCTAAAAAAACCTCCTATGCTAAATGCGCCTGCAAAATTGGTTCCTTTATCTTCAATGGCTACTTTAAAACCTGGTTTTGCATTGATTTGAAACAAACCGTCTGCAGTTTTTGCATCATAGTGAAAAATCGCATTGATATGATCGTTAACATCATCGTTAGGGTTTTTGTTGTCATTATCATCTGTGTTGGAATTGATTTGGCGTATGATATCATTCATGGTTGTATTAACATCTATGGTAATGGTTTTGGTGAGTTTTTTATCGCCTTTTTCATCATAAATGACTATATCAAAACTTCCTGGTTGTATGGTTTTATCATAATTGACTAAGGGAATATTGCCATCAAGATGCGGTAAATAATCAGAACTTATGGAACTTTTAGCAGAACTAGCGTAAAGATTGTTGGTTTCATTGATCATGGTTTTAGCAAAGGTATTTAAATCATCCATGTAGCCTTGTATGATACCATCAGTGTATTTTCTTTCTTGTTTGCTATAATTTCTACCGCGTAAATCAAGTTGGGCTCCAAGTTGTCCTCCTTTGATTTGCGCGGTAAGATCGCGAACTTTTTCATCAGGTGTTTCATAATAAATGCTATAATATTTGTTTTTATCATCATAATCAAGCTTTAGAGGATGAAAATTGATCCCATCTACTATGCTATAACCTTCTATGCTTAGGTTGTATTGGTGACCTGGATCGCTTATGGTTGTATCAAAACGGTTGTCTTGATTGATCTCGTTTTTACTTGCGACTGCATTGACAAGTTTTGAAAGGGTGAGTTCAAGTTCATCTCTTTTGTCTCTAAGTTCATTAGCGTGTTCTGTTGTTAAGCCTTCTTGTCCATAAATTTGTTTGTTAAGAAGAGCGATTTGTTCGCCTATTTTATTGATCTCATCTACGGTAGCTTTGATATCATCATTAACCTTTTTTTGGATTTTATCTAGGGTGTTAAAGGTTTTGTTGATATTTTCTGTTAGGGTTTGTGAGGCTTTAACTAGTGCTATTTTTGTAGCGTTTTCATTAGGATTTGATGCAAAATCATTCCAGGCTTTATTATAACTTTCTAAGTCTTTTAAAATACCTGTGTTTTGCAAGTCTGGAAAACGTTGGGCTATTTCTTCTAAGACTGAAGCCATGTATTTGGTGTATTCGAGTTGATTTGAAGCACCTTTTAGTTTATAATATGAGTATTCATCATGTAAGCGTACTATGCTTTCTATAGCAGCTCCTGTGCCCATTTGTACATCGCCTGTGGTGATATATCCATTAGTTGTTTGTACTACTCTTTGACGTGTGTAAAAGGTTGCATTGGCGTTGGAGATATTGTTTCCAGTGGTTGCAATTTGTACCTCGCTTGCTTTTAAACCTGTAACTCCTGTATACAATGTTCCAAAAATACTCATTATAAATCCTTATGCTTTGATTTTAAAAATTGACTCTGGTTTTGTTTTTTTATCTCCATAAGCATGATTTGTTCCATCATTTATATCAAACATTTTATTGACTAAACCATCAAGAAAATCTTTTACGATTAGAACTAGTTTGGCGTATTCTTTATTTGCACTGTGGAGGGTTTGAAGATTGTTCTTAAGTAGATCAAGTTTTTCTTTATCTTCATCATCTAAAAGCTCGCTAAGTCCTTTAGTGCAGCTATTATTTAGCTCAACTAAAGCAGCATCAAGCTGCTTTTTAGCTAGGATGAATTCTTCAATGAGTTTGTTTTTTTCTTCTACACTGGATGTGACAGTTTCGTGTTTGGCTATTTTGATATTGTCTATATCTTCTTTGGTTAAGTTAATTAGTTTTGTTAAAATAGCATTAACTTCGTCAAGTCTTTGTTTAAGCATTTTTTCTCCTTTTTTTAACTCAAAAAAAGAGAATGATAATTTTTATATTAAAGCATCGGCAATCGCATCAGCTGTACCTTTTAGATTGATTGTATAAGTACCATCTTTAATTTGTTCTGCGATTTTTTTTGCCTTATCATTGTCTGTTTTTTGAGTGCTTTCCATTTTATTTTCTTTATTTACCTTACTTGGTGGACATAAGGTTGGACCACCATTTTGTATAGGATTTATCATTTTTCTGCCTCCTTGATTTTAAAATCATAATCCTTTATAAACTATATCGAATTAAATTAAATAAACTTAACCCCTTTCTTTTAAAAAATCGTATAATAGTTTTGAAAAACCTAATCCCCCGCTTAAAGCTTTACTCATAGTATCATTATATAAAGAAGAATAAATTTCATCACTAGCGTCTTTTCCAAAGAGTGAGTTTTGGTTTTTTAAGGATATGTCTAATATTTGTTTTAAAAAAATGGCTTCAAAAGCATCGGTTTGTTCTTTTAAGGCTTCATCTTCTTTGGTTTTGGTGGTGATGGTATTTTCATTGAGTTTGAAGCTTTTTATTTTATTTGTAGGACTTAATAAGGTATTGTCTATAGGATGAGTATTTAAAAAATGATTTGTTTTCATTAGATGATCTCCAATTCTGCATTAATTGCCCCTGCACGTTTTAAATTTTCCATAATGGCTATGATATCATTTGGGCTTGCTCCTAGTTTGTTTAGCATTCTAGCGATGTTGGCTACGGTGCTTTTTGTATTGTTGATTCTTAGTGTATTTGAATTAGGGTCTATAAAACCACCATCTTTCATATCAATTTCGTTTTGATTTGCTTGTGGGTTGCTATTAGGATCGATTTTTATAGTGATATCTTTATGTGTGATTAAAACAGGTTCTACTTCTATGTCTACCCCAGCTACAACTGTACCTGTTTTTTCATCAATAATCACTTTGCTTTGAGGTTTATAAGTGATATCTTGTTCTAAAACCTTTGCCATAAATTCAACATTTGAAAGGTCTTGAGGTTTGGTAAGTTTAATGGTACGTGAATCAATGGCTTTTGCTACACTTTCATCAAAGGTGTTGTTTAAGATGGTTTCTATATCATTTGCAGTTTTAAAGTCTGCTACTTTTAAACTTAGGGTTAAGTCGTTATTTTGGCTAAAATTTTGTGGAATTTCTCTTTCTACATTAGCCCCACCCATTACAGTTGCAGCAGTTGAATGTGTGCCTGTCCCACCTGGTCTTGGGCTTAATCCTCCTGTTGAGATGGATCCTTGAGCTATGGCGTAAATTTCTCCATCAATACCACGTAGTGCAGTAAGTAAAAGCGTTCCCCCTTGTAAAGATTTTGCATCCCCTAAAGAAGATACAGTAATATCAAGCTTATCGCCACTTTGTGCAAAAGCGGGTAATTTGGCTGTCACCATAACGGCTGCGGTATTTTTTGATTTGATATCGTTTGGGTCTACTTTGATATTCATACCTTGTAAGAGGTTGGATACAGATTGAAGGGTGAATTTAGAGCTTGTTCCATCTCCGCTACCATTAAGTCCTACAACTAGTCCATAACCTATGAGTTGATTGTCTCTTACGCCTACAGTATTGGCTATATCTTTGATTTGCACTGCTAAAATATGACTTATAAAAAATAAAGATATGATTAAAACTTTCATAGATTCTTCCTTGATTCTTTTAAGTTATTAGCTTGATAAAAGCAAAAAGCGTTCCAGTTGTGATTTAGATCCTATAAAAACTTAAAGTTGTTGACCCAAATTTTTTTTCTTTATCCTTTTTAAAATTTTGTATTTTTTCAGGAGTGGTTATTTGAGAATGATGTTCTAAAATGATAAGATATAAGGCATTTAGGTTTAGAGTATTGAGTAAATTATAAATTCTTTCATAAATATGGCTAAAATTTTCTCTTATGTGAAAAGGTGGATCAAGATATAAAATGATTTGATTTTGAGAATTTTCTATGAGTTTGGGTAAAATTTCAAAGGTGTCTGCATGAATGACTTTTAAGTTTGTGTCTAGATTTGAAGCGTTGTTTAAAGCGATATGATAAGCTTGAAAATCAAGTTCTATGGCATAGGATTTTAAAGCATAATTACTTAAAGCTTCAGCTGCCATTAAAGCGCTTCCTCCAAAGGCTTCAATAAAAATTTTATTTTTTAAATCTTGTCTTATGACATTAAAAACACAGTGTTTTACTATGCTTTTAGTACTTCTTGTGGTTGTTAAATCAGGCAAGAGGAATTTTTTCCCTTTATATTTTCCACTTTCTATATAGGTGTAGAGTTTGGGTTTTTGGGGGTGTTTTGTTGAGTTTTTATGGGAAAGGTTTTTGCTTTTTACTTTTTTATTCATCATGTAGGGCTTTGACAAGTTTGTTTTTTAAATCTTTTATGGCAAGTTCGATTTTGTTTTCATAGTCTTTTTTAAATTCATAAGCTATGGCATCTATTTTTTCTTCTAAGAGCTTTTTTTGTTCTAATGCGATTTTTAAAGCAGTGGCTTTTAGGGCATTATCAAATTCATTTAATGAGTTTAATAATGTTTCTTTGCTAAAAGGTATGTTTAAAAAGGGTGAATTTTCGCAGATGATAAATAGGGGTTTGCTGGAGTGAATTTTTGTATCACTAATGATAAAATCACAGTCTTTTTTCATCACTAGATGTTCTTTTAAAAAGAGTTCTAAAGTTTTTTCTATCATGGGATCTTTGCATTCTAAAGAAATTTTCATATTAAAGTAACCTTTAAGTTGTGTTTTTTTAAAGAGGGCATTTGTATGCCTTCAATAAGGGCTAAAAATTCAAAATAGCTTAAAATATAAAAATCTTCAAATTCTCTAGAGCTTGCTTGCATGAGTTTTTTTGCACAAATATCAAACAAGTAAAAGTCTTTTTCTTCTTTGACTACCATAAAATCAGCACCGCTATCATAAGCATCTAAAACGATATTTGCAGCCATTTTATAACTTAGCTCTGGATTTAAATTTAAAAGATTAAAACCATTATCTTTAAGACTGTTTTCATAAGAGATGAATTTAGCTTTAAGTTGGGATTTTAATTTTTGATCGGGTGTAAAACCATAAAAGGCTATGTTGAAGTCTTTAAAGTCGTGTTTAATTTTTTTAAGTTCTTTGATTTCATTATCAAAAGCTTCGATTTTTGGCAAATCAAAATTTAAGAGCTTCTTATCAAAAAGACCTAAAGTTAGAATTTCATCTTGTAATTTTTTTATGGTATGTTCTAAAGGTTTATAAGTACTTTGAAGATGATAAAAAATTCCTTTTTCATAATCGGATATGGTTTTTAAAATTTCTAGTTTTTTATCAGGATATTTTTCTATCATTTTTGCTGCTAGATAAAATACGCTATCGCCCATGTATTGAGGAAGAAATTCTAAAATTGGACTTTGATAATACAAATAATCATAGCTAGCATAAAGTTTTTTATCTTCATTATTTCCAAATTTTGCAAGATGCTTATACTTTTGCAAAAAATCATCTTTATTGATAATAAGATCTTTGATGGCTCTTTTAGTACTTAAGGGTTCTATGCAAAGATTAAAATCATGCTTTTTTATGATCGCTTCTAGTGGGGTAAAAAGAGGCATGGTTTCTTTGTTTACTACTATATAAGCATTTTCATCTTGATTAAAATGAAAATAAATATCATCATCTTGTATTTGTAAAAGTAAATCATATAAAGTTGCGAAATTTTCATAATTGTGATAAACATAAGGTTTGTAATAAGCTTCGTAATCTTTGTCTTTATCAAATCTAAAAATTCTAAGTTCTAATTTTTTCATGATATATCCTTAAACATTTATATATTATATAAAATTTTTTTAAAATTCACTAGAATTTAAAAGGAAATTTTATAAAATTACTTTTAGTATGAATAAAGAAGATTTTATAATTCAAGCTTTTTTAAATAAGAAAAATGGTGATGATGGTGCTATTGTTGGTAAATGGTGCTTTAGTAAGGATTTATTTTTTGAAAATATACATTTTAAAAGAGAATGGTTTGATTTAGAGCAAATTGCTACAAAGGCTATGCTTGTTAATATTTCAGATGCTATTGTGATGAATGCTAAACCAAAATATGCACTTTTAGGACTTGCGCTTCCAAAAAATTTAAGTGAAGATGAGATTGTAATTTTGCAAAAAGGATTTTTAAAAACAGCTAGTCAATTTGATATAGAAATTATAGGTGGTGATACTATAAGTAATGATAAGATTGATATTAGCATTACTATAATTTCTAAATTAAATGGTAAAGCGGTTTTTAGGAAGGGTTTAAAACCAGGGCATTTGTTGGCTTATACAGGGGATTTAGGAGGGGGTTTAGAAGGGCTTAATACTTTGCAAAATGGAGGTATTTTAAGTTTAGATCATGTGTTTATAAAACCAAGATTAAGACCGGATTTTTTTTATGAACTTGCTCCTTATATTTCTTGTGCTATGGATATTTCAGATGGTTTAAGCAAAGATTTATCAAGACTTTTAAAGCAAAATAAATGTGGCATTTCTTGGTTTGAATCATTAAGCGATAATATACTTTATAGTGGAGAAGAATATGAAATTTTATTTGCTTTTGATGAGAAAGAGTATGAAAATATAGCAAATATTGCAAAAAAACATCAGGTAAAAATAAATGTTTTTGCAAAAGCAGTGAAGGGAAAATATGAATTTAGCGGAAAAGAGCACCATTTTTAAGCCTTTATATAGTTTAAAACATAGTCCTATTAATGTGCATTTTAGTAAAAATAGTGATGATTTTGTGGTACGTGAAAAGCCTTTATATGAGTTTAATGGCAAGGGAGAGCATCTTGTTTTGTATATCAATAAAAAAGATTTAACTACTAATGAGGCTTTAAAAATTTTAAGTCAGGCAAGTGGGGCAAAGATGCGTGATTTTGGTTATGCAGGGCTTAAAGATAAACAAGGTTCAACTTTTCAATATCTTTCTATGCCTAAGAAATTTGAGAGTTTTTTAGAACATTTTTCTCATCCTAAGCTTAAAATTTTAGAAATTTTTACTCATGAAAATAAATTAAGAATAGGTCATTTAAAGGGAAATTCTTTTTTTATACGTTTGAAAAAGGTTTTGCCAAGTGATGCTTTAAAGCTTGAACAAGTTTTGATTAATTTGGATGAACAAGGTTTTGCAAATTATTTTGGTTATCAGCGTTTTGGTAAATTTAAAGACAATTATAAAGAAGCCTTTGAAATTTTACGTGGCAAAAAAATGAAAAATGTTAAAATGAAAGAGTTTTTACTTTCAGCTTTTCAAAGTGAATTTTTTAATCGTTATTTGAGCAAAAGAGTGGAGTTGTCGCATTTTGTAAATGATTTTAGTGTTAATGAGCTTATGCAAATTTATGGTATTTCTAAAGATGAGGTTAAAGAGCTTAAAAAGCAAAAGAATTTTTTTAAACTTTTAAAAGGTGAAGTTTTGGGACATTATCCTTTTGGTAAGTGTTTTTTGTGTGAAGATTTAGATGTCGAGCTTGAGCGTTTTAATGCAAGGGATATTAGTGCTATGGGACTTTTAATGGGTGCTAAAGCTTATGAGATACAAAAGGGTTTAGCTTTAAATTTGGAAAATGAAATTTTTAAAGATATTTTGGAGTTTAAATCTCAAATGCAAGGATCAAGGCGTTTTATGTGGGGGTATTTAAAGGATTTAAAATGGCGTTATGATCAGCAAAAGGCTCATTTTTGTATGGAATTTTTTTTAGAAAAGGGATCTTATGCTACTGTAGTTTTAGAAGAAATTTTACATAAAGATTTGTTTGAATAAGGCATAATTTATATGTAAATTTTTATCTTTTTTTACATCGAGTTAGGTTTGTAATGATGAAAAAGATAAATTTGATATACCCCCCCCTGTACCAAGTTTTACTTGCCTTTATAAATTCTTTTCCTAATTTATAAGAAAGATGATTTTTAAATTTTATTGCTTCATTATAATCAGGATAAGTTTCTAAAGGAGGTAATTTTAAAGAAGGATATTTTTTTATTTTAAATTGATAAGCTTTTTGTTCTTGTTTATGTGAAATAACAATACTTATTAATATAAAAGGTAATAATATATAATTTAATACATTTTTAGAATTTATAATCATAGCTTGACCTAATTTATAAGAGAGTTGATTTTGAATTCTTTGTTTGGCTGTACCGTGTTGGGTTTGAAAGTATAGTAAGTTTTCTTTAGTTATTAGTATTTCATTATTGGTTTGCAAAGTTTCATTTAAATTATGTATTTGATTGTTTTGATTTTGAATTCTTTGTTCTTTATTTGCAATAATTTCATTTTTAGTTTTGATTATATCTGCTATAAATTCAGCAATTTTATCCCAATATTCTGGTTTCATTTCTATAAGTTTATAATTTTCTTTATAATTACTTAAATCTTTTTCAGGAAATAATCTTTCTTTATGTGGAAAAAATTCTTTTCTAACCCATTCATTATGGGATTTAAAAAAATTATAATATTCTAGATAATATTCTTTTTTAGGGGTAAAATATATATTTTTATTATAAAAATGATTTATACTAAAGTTAAGTAGAGTGTTAGTATTGTGATAACCTCCTAGTCCTAAATTATTTAAACGTTTTTGTAGCTCAATTCCAATTAAATCAAGACTTTGATTTTGATTATCTATAATAATAAAATTATTATTCCATTTAATATCTAGAATTTTTATAAAATCTTTTATTAAATTTTGTTTATAAAATTCATCTTTATGGAAAATTTTTACTATTATATTTTCTTTTTTAAAAAAATAAGAATAACTTTTTAAAATATATTTGTAATTAAAAATATGTTTTAATTTATTATTTTTAATAGATAAAGAGTTGTTAAAAATGTGATAATTACCTTTAATATTTTCAGAGTATAAAGAAGCTAGCATATCTTCTTGTGGTCTGAGATATATAATAATTTTAATTGTAGTAAACCCAAAAAGTTTTAATATTTTATGTAAAATTTTAATATAAATAGGATTATCAAAATCCCAAGTTAAACCTTCTGTTGACAATAAAATTGTTTTATTTGAATTTATTTTAAGTTCTTTTCTAAAGTTTATCATTATTTGTTTATATTTTTTTTCGAGAAACAATAATTTTTTGTTTAATCTTAATAATTTAATAATCCAAACTAAAGTGATGTGTTGGTGACCCCATTCAAGAATACTTTCAGGATATAAATAATTATACTGTAAAAGTAAATTTTTATTTTCAGTTAAAAAAGTTTGTATACTTGTAGTTCCAGTTTTTGGCATTCCTATATGTAAATAACAAGTCATTTGTGAATTTCACCGCCTAATTTATAGATGTTTTATAATAAAGTTTTTTTGCTAAGTTATCTATGAATTTTTTATTTTTTTTCATCATATTATATATAATTGTATGAATGATTACATTTTGTAACTTAAAAAGATATTTATTTTCATAATTTTAAAAAGTATTTATAAGGATAATTTTTACCATGTAGTATTAAATATTTAATTATATGATTTTTTTAAGATAATCTAAAATTATATTTACATTGTCAGCAATTTTGGTTTTAGAATTTATCAGGTAAATTTCAGGTTTTTGGGGTTTTTCATATGGACTATCTATGCCGGTGAAATTTTTAATTTCTCCATTTCTTGCTTTTTTGTAAAGACCTTTTGGATCTCTTTTTTCACAAATTTCTAATGGTGTGTCTACAAAAATTTCTATAAATTCATCTTTTTCTACTAAAGATCTTACCAAATTTCTTTCATTTTCAAAAGGTGATATAAAAGCACAAATTATTATTAAACCACTATCTACAAATAATTTACAAAGTTCTGCTATACGTCTTATATTTTCTACTCTTGAAGATTCATCAAAACCTAGATCTTTATTGATTCCATGGCGGATATTATCTCCATCTAAAATGTAAGTATGATATCCCAAACTAAAAAGTTTTTTGTCTAAAGCATTAGCTAAAGTAGATTTTCCGCTACCACTAAGTCCTGTTAACCATATAACGCATGGTTTTTGTTTTTTGAGTTTTGATCTTTGTATTTTGGTAATAGTAGTGTTATGCCAAGTAAGATTAGTGTTCATTTTTATCCTTAAAAATTAAAAACCAAAGGTATACCTATTAACACTATAATGCTATAAATAATGGAAACAATTATTCCTATTTTAATAAAATCTGTAATTTTATAATTACAAAGTGAATTAACCATTAGATGAGTTTGATAACCATGTGGAATCATAAATCCAGCGCTTGCTCCATAAGCAATAGCAAATATAAAAGGTAAAGGATTTACTTCTAAAGCTTGAGCAGTTGCAAAAGCTATAGGGAAGGTTAAAGCTGCTGCAGCATTGTTGGTGATAAATTCAGTTAAAATTAGTGTTAAAAGATAAATTCCGATAAAACTTCCATAAATTCCATAGTGTCCAAAAAAACTTGTAATAAATTCAGCTATATCTTTAGCTAAACCACTATCTACTAGTACTTTAGTAATAGCTAAGGAGGAGCCTACTATCATGAAAATATCAAAAGGAAAACGTCTTTTTATTTCATCAAGTTTAATAAATTGAAAAAGAAGTAGAAATCCTAGATAAAGTAATAAGGCTTTACTAAAAGAAATAAAATTTAAAGCTGAAAAAATAATTGCACTTAAAAAAGCTATTATAATAATTAAACTTTTTTTAATATCTAGTTTTTGATTTTGTTGAATATTTGAGAGTAGATAAAAATTCTTAGTAAAATTATCTCTTGAGGTAAAATCTTTACCTACAGCTAAAATCATTCTATCTCCAGCATGTAAAATAGTTTCGCCAATTTTTTTAATGTAATTATTCCCTCTTTGCAAAGAAATAATAGCAGCGTCAAATTTAGATCTAAAATTTGCTTTTTTTACATTTTTTCCGATTAAATTTGAGGTTGGAGAGATTATAACATCAACAAATTGACTGTTTTTAAATTCATAACCATCTATAAGTTTTAAACCCTCAAATTGATTTAAGATTTTTAGTTGAGAAATATCTCCACTAAATATAAGCATATCTTTAGCTTGTATAATTTCATTATGTGAAACAGGAGTGATGTTTTGATCATTTCTTTGAATTTCTGTTAAAAATAGATATTGTAAATTTCTAAGTTTGTTTTCTTCTATGCTTTTGCCTATTAAAGAACTATTTTCTAAAACTTTTAAGGCTATTAAATATTCTTTTATATCTTTATTTTTATTTTCATAAGAAGGTAAAAGTTGGTTAAAAATCATTAAAGTTAAAATTATACCTATAATCAAAGCTATACCTATGGGCAAAAAATCAAATATTTTAAGATTTGGTAAGCCATTTTGTACTACAAAAGAATCAATAATTAAATTAGTAGAAGTGCCTATAAGTGTAGTAACGCCACCTGCTATAGCAAAATAAGAAAGAGGAATTAGAAGTTTTGAAGGAGCATGAAATTGATTATTTTTAACCATGCTCATAAAGCTTGCAACTACTGCTGTATTATTTAAAAAAGCTGAAGTTGTAGAAGTAATCATACCTAGTTTTAAAAGAGAAAGATAGTAATTTTTTCCTATAATAAATCGGCTTACCCATTCTATTATAATTGTTTTTTCTATTGAGATAGAAACTAAAAGCAATAATATAAGTGAAATTAAAGAATTATTTGTATAGGAATTTATCCAAGTTGTAAAATCTAAATAACCTATAATATAATAAAATCCGGCTAAAGCACCAAAAAGAATAGCAGGTTTTATTTTATTGTGTATGAGTAAGGCAAGTAAGATTAAAAGTGTAATACCAACTATAATTTTCATATTTTTTTGCATTCCCATTCTGGATAATTTTTTCTTATGAACGCATTAAGTTCAATTTCAGCTTGCGTATAAATTTTTTGATCTTGTTTTGAATCTAAAATTTTCATTATCATACCTGCAGCTAGAGTTTCATTGCTATATTTATGGATGATGATAAATGAGCCTAAAATTTTATTATTTTCATATTCTTTAAGTGCTAAATTGGTATCTAGTTTTAAGGTGCAATGTGCAATATCATTGAGCATTAATTTTGTAGCATGTTCTTGTTGAAAGGTATTGATATTTTTTTTATAATTAATGCTTTTAAATTTTACATTGCAAAGATTATGAGCCCTTTTTATAAGATAATTTTCTTCAAGATTTAGTGTTTTTTCATTCATCCATATAATCATTGCTTCAAAAATATTGCTGATATTAAGATTATGATTTATAGATGTTAAAATATCTCCTCTAGAAATATCAATTTCATCTTCTAGACATATATTAACAGCCATTCCATTAAAAGCTTCGTTTTGAGTTGAGATAACTTCGTTTGTATTTAAAACTTTTAAATCTTTAATATCACTTGTAACAATGCTTTTAATTTTAGATTTTTGCATAGAAGGTAAAATAATAACTTCATCTTGTAACTTTATGTGTCCACTAATTATATTTCCACAAAAACCACGAAAATTTAAATGGGGACGATTAACATATTGTATGGGTAAAATAAAATTATCTTGAAGAGTTTTATCTATTTTGATATTATCTAAAAGTTTAAGCAAAGTTGCACCTTTGTACCAGAAGAAATTTTTACTTTTTTTAATAATATTTTCTCCATTTAATGCACAAATTGGTATAAAATGTGTTTTAATATTGTTTTGAAGATAAGGTATAATTTCTTGATAATCTTTGCAAATTTTATTAAAGATTTTTTCGTCATAAGATACTAGATCCATTTTATTAATAGCAATAATAAAATGTTTAATACCAAGTAAGCTTACTATATAAGAATGTCTTTTAGTTTGAGTTAAAACTCCTTTTCTAGAGTCTATAAGTATGATAGCTATATCAGCAGTACTTGCTCCTGTTGCCATGTTTCTAGTATATTGTTCATGACCTGGAGTATCGGCTATAATAAAATTGCGCTTATTGCTAGTAAAAAATCTATAAGCTACATCTATTGTAATACCTTGCTCTCTTTCACTAGAAAGTCCATCTACTAAAAGCGCAAAATCAAGTTTATTTCCTGCATTTCCTATTCTTTTGCTATCTTTTTTTAAAGTCTTTAATTGATCATCAAATAAGCTTTTAGTATCATATAATAATCTTCCTATAAGAGTGGATTTTCCATCATCCACACTACCGCAAGTGATAAAACGACAAAGTTCTTTATTTGTATGTTTGTTAAGATATTTTTTTATGTTTTGCATTAAAAATATCCTTGTTGTTTTTTCTTTTCCATACTGGTCTCTTCATCATTATCTATGAGTCTTCCTTGTCTTTCACTTGTTGTACTTGTGAGTAATTCTTGTATAATATCAAGTACATTTGATGCATTTGAATGAATAGCTCCTGTTAAAGGATAGCAACCTAAAGTTCTAAATCTTACAAGTTCTTCTTTAGCATTTTTGGTAAGCTCTTTTGGGATTCTTTTATCATCAACTAAAATTTTGGTTCCCATATATTCAATAACTTTTCTTTTTTTAGCAAAATAAAGACTAGGTATAGGAATATTTTCAAGATAAATGTATTGCCAAATATCAAGTTCAGTCCAATTGCTTAATGGAAAAACCCTTATAGATTCCCCTTTTTTGTGGCACCCATTATATAAATTCCAAAGTTCTGGACGTTGATTTTTTGGATTCCAAGCATGATTTTCATCACGGAAAGAATAAATTCTTTCTTTAGCTCTTGATTTTTCTTCATCGCGTCTAGCTCCTCCAAAAATAGCATCAAATTGATATAAATCAAGCATTTGTTTTAAAGCTTGGGTCTTCATAATATCAGTATGCATACTTGATCCATGTGTAAAAGGAGATATATTGATTTCTTGACCTTTGGGGTTAATATAAACTATTAGTTCCATGCCTAATTCTTTAGCCCTTTGATCTCTAAATTTGATCATTTCTTTAAATTTCCAAGTTGTATCTATATGCACTAGAGGCATAGGTGGAATAGCTGGATAAAAAGCTTTTTGCAAAAGATGGAGCATTACAGAACTATCTTTACCTATGCTATAAAGCATAGCAGGTTTTTGAAATTGAGCTATAGTTTCACGAATGATAAAAATAGACTCATTTTCAAGTTGTTTTAAATGAGTAAAATTTAAAGTCATATATTTTCCTTTGATTGCCTTACTTCCTTTTTTAATTTAGGCACATCTTGAAGAAAAAACTTGATATACCCCCCCCCTGTACCAATTTTTATTAGCTTGTATAAGAGCTTGACCTAATTTATAAGTAAAACTATTTTTTAATTTTAAAGCTTCATTATAATCAGGATAAGTTTCTAAAGGAGGTAAAATTAAATTAGGGTTATCTTTTATTGAATTTTGATAACCTACTTGTTCTTTTTTATGTTTATCTTTTATATAGGATAAAACATAAAACATTCTTATATAACCCCATAGACTTTTTGAATTATCTATTATAACTTGACCCAATTTATAAGCAAGATGATTTTGAATTCTTTGTATAGCTGAATTGGTTTGAATGAAAATAACTCTAGAGTAATCCATATTTATTTTTATTCCTAAAGATTTAGCAAGTTTTTTACTTTGTAATTTTTTAATAATTAAATCTTGTTCTAAATTAGCTAATTCCAAAGTTGTTTTTTTAAAGGATATTGAGTTGATGATATCTTGTAATTTTTTTATTTCGTTTTGTGCATTTGGATCGATATTTTCTTTTTGGTTATTTAAAATTAAGGTAATGATTTCTTGAAAAAATAAAATAATTTGTTTGAAATCATCATTATCTATTTTTTCAATATGCCAATTTTCTTTATAATTGTTAAGATTGATAGTGGAAAATAGTTCTTGGTTGTTTAAGTATTTAGTTTCTATTTTTTTTATTTCTTCATCATAAAATTTATTATAATTAATATATATTGATTTTTTTGGTAGAAAACTGCTTCTTGTAGAAAAAAATTTTTCCATTATTGTAGTAAAAGATGAAACAAGATTTTTTTGAATGATTAAATTGGCAAAGTTTATATTTTCATATAAAATATTACATATGTTAACTCCTAATATATCTAAAGATTTGTTTTTATTGTTTGCTTGTTTAAAGGAGGGATTTTGCGTTATTTGGAAAATTGATAAAAAATCATCTATTAAATTATTGTTGAAAAATTTATTTTTATCGTAGCTTTTTATGATTAGATTATCTTGTTTAAATATTGTAGAATAAATTTCCATAATTTTAGAATATTGCAATTGATATTTTATCATAAAATGAATATCTTCATTAGGATTTTTTAAAAAAATATTTGCATAATTTGAATTAGCTCCTTTTATAGATTGAGTATAATAAGCAATAAAATAATCAGCAGGTCTTCTAAAATAAACTATAATTTTAATATTTGAAATACCAATAAAATGTAAAATCTCTTTAAAAATAGTTAAAAATTCAAAAGAACTACATAATTGATAAATTCCTTCACAAGATAATAAAACAGCTTGTTTTGAATTAAGTTTTTCTACCTCTTTTTTTATGATTTGAATTTCTTCTTGATAATCTAAAAATATATGTTTATTTTTATAAAATATATCTAAACTTTTATTTGATTTCTTCCAAAGTGTATCTAATAATTTGGGAATGAACCAATGATCTAAGCTTCCTTTGTAATTAAGATAGCATAAATTATTTTTTAATAATTCATTTCTATTATTTGCTAAAAAGTGTTGTATTGTAGTTGTACCTGTTTTTGGTGTTCCTATATGAATATAAGCGGTCATATTTTTACTCTATTATTGTAAGTTTTAAAGATTTTATTAAAATTCCAATTATCCATAAATTCTCTTTCTTAATTTTTATTGGAATTAAAATTGTAATATATTTTACTAAAAAAATATTTAAAATATAATTTTTTAGTAATTTTATTTCTTGGGATAATTTACATCATTTTGTTAGTTATTAATTATTGTATAAATTAATTGATTTTTATAGATTATTTTTTGTTTAATTTAAGTATATCTTTAAGTAAAAATTTGATATACCCCCCCCCTGTACCAAGTTTTACTTGCCTTTATAAATTCTTTTCCTAATTTATAAGAAAGATGATTTTTAAATTTTATTGCTTCATTATAATCAGGATAAGTTTCTAAAGGAGGTAATTTTAAAGAAGGATATTTTTTTATTTTAAATTGATAAGCTTTTTGTTCTTGTTTATGTGAAATAACAATACTTATTAATATAAAAGGTAATAATATATAATTTAATACATTTTTAGAATTTATAATCATAGCTTGACCTAATTTATAAGAGAGTTGATTTTGAATTCTTTGTTTGGCTGTACCGTGTTGGGTTTGAAAGTATAGTAAGTTTTCTTTAGTTATTAGTATTTCATTATTGGTTTGCAAAGTTTCATTTAAATTATGTATTTGATTGTTTTGATTAGTTATTATAGTTTCTTTATCTTGCAAATTTATATTTAAATTACTTATTATTTTTTTAAATGATAAAATTTTTTCTATATAAAGTTTTTTAGGAATTTTATTTAAGATATTTAAAGGATCTTTATTGCAATTTAGAATTGTCCAAAGAGCTAAGATTCTATCATTTAAAAGATTATTTAAAATTGTATCGGGATATTTTTTTGGAATTTTATTTTGTATAAAATTTAATAGTTCTATACAAGTTAAAGCTTCGCTGCTAATTCTATGATAGGATTTGGTTTCTTCGATATTTTTAAATTTATTATAAATATCTTGCATATATGGATTAATCCAAGTATTTTCATTTTGATTGGTGTAGTCACATAAACTATTTTTTCTAATCCTATAGTTATAAAGTTTACGAGGTAAATACGAAATAAAATTACAAGAAAGAAAGAGACTTATTCCAAAAAACACGTCTTCGTGTATGGTTTGATTGATAAAATAAAGATTATAATTTGTAATATGTTTAAATTTAATCATTCCATTCCATGCAAATGAAAACCATGTAATTTTAGTATGTTGATATTGCTCAATCCAATCTAATGGAGTTATTATTCCTTCTTTAAAATTATATCTATCGTGATAAGTTATATTTTCAAAATTTATATTTTTGGTTTCATAATAAAATTTCCAATCAAACCAAACTATCTCTACCCCATCCATTCTAGGAACACATTCTTCTATACAATTTAATTCCCAGTAATCATCACTGTCTAGAAAAATAATATAATCTATTTTAGGGTTTTTAAATTCTTTTAAATCTTTTTCATCTTTAAAAGCTTTAAAGCTTTTATATACTTTGTGTATATTATAAGGATTATGTTTAGATAATTGAAATTCTATTAAAGTATTTTCTTTAATATGTGTAGTGATATTTTTAAATTCATATTCTTGGCTAAAATATTCTATGCCTACATTTCTAGCAGAAGATAAACCTCCATTTTCTTTATCAAAGAGTATAAATCTTTCATCTTTTAAAGTATATTCTTTAGCTATATTTAGTGAATGTTCATCTGTACTTCCATCATTTACTAATACAATTTGTAAATTCTTATAAGTTTGATTGATTACACTATCTAAACATTCTTTTAAATATTTTTCTACATTGTATACAGGTATGACTACGCCAACGGTTTTCATGATTTTATAATCCTAAATAATCAACAAAATAATTTTTATTTAAAAATTTAAGATTGATTATATAACAATACTATATAATAATAACTTAATTTTTAATATTTAAATAATAAAATTTTCAAGGAAATCTTAATGTATAATCGCAATTCGGCTATACAAAGAATAAAAAATCATCTTGCTTATAAATTAGGTCAAGCGATGATTGATTTTAATACTAATGGGGGGGGGTACATAACATTATGTAAAAAACTTTATCTTATAAAAAAACAACATAAAAAAGAACAAAAAATTTATCAAGAAACTATACAAGTATTTCCTCAACTTCAATATCCTGCTTTAGAAACATGTAATGATTACGAACAAGCTTTAAAATATAAATTTCACTTATCTTATATGCTAGGCGAGGTTTTAATCAAAGCTTATCAAACTTGGTATAAAGGGGGTGGATTTAAGTTAAAAAATGATATTAAAAGAGTTAATAAAGAATTTCAAATTTTTAAAGAAATATTTAAAGAATTTCATCAAATCAATGTTAGTATGCTTCAAGGATTAATAAAAAATAAACAATTACTTCTTAAAGAATTTCAAAGAATAAAAAATATATTAAAAATTCATCAAGATTATAAAGCTATACTTGATAATATTTTTCATAATTTTATTTATTTTATACAAAATTTTGATCTTATAGAAGAATGGTTATTATCAGATGATTTTTATGAAAAATATAAAAAAGAAAATCATCCTTATCCTTCTTTACTTGATCCTAAAAAACTTAATGATAAAAATGAAAAAATTAATTATCACACTATACCAGCTGAGCTTGCATGGGAAATGAATTTACCTTTGCCGGATAATTATGAGTTTGTGTGGTTAGCTTCTTCTTTATCAGGGCATGGTGCAATGACAATGTATTTTGAACTATGTGATATAAATATATGTAAATGCATTCATCATAATCCAGGTATAATGTATTCAAATATTCTAGCACAGCTATTAAATAATACTACAAAATATAATATTATTGCATATACTGATTATACACATGTATATGTTTATAGAAATGACCTTGCTAGATTTTTAAGTCTCTTACATAAAAACAAACCTATATTATATTTAGTTAGAGATCCTATTTCAAGACTAAAAACTGGAGTTAATCATATCAATTTTAAAGTTGATAAACTTGATTATTTTAATTTAAATACACCTATAGATAGAGTTTTAGATAGAGATACGTATTATTTTGAAGCTACTGTTCCAACATGTGAACATATTAAAACATATTGGATTTATGCTGAAAGTTTTTTTAGACTAAATTTCTTAACACAATGTTTTAAAACAGAGAATATTATCTATTTGGATATGCAAAAAATTAAATCTGAATATATTTTAAAGACCTTAAAAGAACTAAATAATTTATTTTCATTTAAAAGAATACCTGCACAAGAAAACATTGATAATGGCATGACATTTGATGAATTAGGTGTATTATTTCCTATAACACTTCTTGCAAATTTAAAAGATATTGATGAAAACAATATTGATGAAACATTTGAAATCCTAATTACAACAAAACAACTTTTAAAACTTTATAAAATCAAGAATTATAAAGAAATTAATTTTTTATTGTTTAAACATAAAATACCTTTTGAAAATCTAATTTTTTGTATTCAGGAAGAAAAAATTACTAGTTTTAAAAATAATTTAAATTTAATCAAATATCTTCAATCTTATTTACAAGAATTTGTTGATAAGCTTGAAATAAAAATTAATTTAAAAAAACAACATTTAATTAATGAGCAGCAAATTCTACATTATTTCGCTAATAATATGTCTTTAGCAAAAAAATGGGAAAAGATATTTAAACAAGAATTGATTCACATCAAACAACATCGTCCCGATATAGTTGCCTCTTGGAAATATTATCAAGAATTTGAAAAAATGTGTGAAGAGTTAGATGGATAAAATTGCTTTTCTTGTTTTTTCACATATATTTAAATATTGAATTTGATCAACATGATTTACTTTATAATTATCAAACTGGAATTTAATTTCAGATAAAAGAGTAACAAAATCAAGAGCAATATTTCCAAATCCTTTTTTTTCATAATTAAAATATCCTTTTTGCATGGTATGTTTTTTAAAAAAATCTTCTTGATCAAATTGGTAATAAATAACAGGTTTTTCCAAAATCCCCATTTCAAAAGCTACACTTGAGTAATCTGTAATCATTAAAGAGGACTCACAAAAAAGTTCTTGCATACTAACACAAGGTACCATAATATAATCTGGTAAATTAAATTCTTTTACATAAGGTCTAATTTGTGGATGAGGACTAAAAACTATTTTATAATCATATTTTTCACACAATTGCCGTAATTTTTTACTGTGCAACAAAGAACCCCATCTATAAAAATATTCACTCTCACAAAATTTTGGATTAAATCTTCTTTTCATTAATTTTCTACTATAAGCACCTACTATATACTCCCTCCAAGTAGGCATAATAAGAACTTGTTTTGTAGTAGTTCTATTATTTTTTAACAAGGCATCCCATCTAGGAAATCCTGTTAACTTAGCTTCTTTAACAGTAAATTTATAACGATTAAAATCTCCTGCTATGGACTCATATTCATCTTTAAATCCTGTAATCAATAAATCAATTTTTCTTTGATTCAACCAAGAAGATAAATCATCTTTTGTCACACCATGCTGCAAAAAAACAAAATCCTTTGTTTTTAAAGTATCTTCGCCCAAAGCTTCAAAAAAATATCTATCAATATGAGATGAAATAAGTTTATCAGTCCTTAAAACCAAATATTTAAATTTCAAACTTTTTGGATCAACTAGTTTAAAACCTTCTTTTTTAAGCCTTTTATAATCATGAGATTTTTTTTGAAGTACAAAAGCTATATTTTGTTTAGGATAATTTTGCATGATATAACGATACAAATGTTCTGCATTATCATCAGCTCTAAAAGCCATATCAGCAAAAAGCCATAAAGAAGTGTTTTTATTTCTTCTTTTTTTTAATTTTTTTATCTGGAAAACAATGTCTTTGATATTACATTCTTTGTCTTGATAAATCATCTTAACTTTTTTATCATTAATAAAACAAATCATTTGTTTTGCATGTGTACTAATTTGAACCCAAATTCTTTTTTCATATATAAATACTTGATTTAAAAAATCATATTGTCTAATCTTAGAGCAAGTAATTTTTGCCATTTGATCATCAAAAACTAATTTAATCTTATCATCAAAATTTGCTGTATAAAATTTAATCAAAATTTCATCATTTTTATCATCTATTTGCTCGATAAAAACTTCATTTACAACTCCATGTTCTTTTTTAAAACAATATAAAAATCCCATTTTATACAAAAGTGAAAAAGAATCAAATTTAAAATTAAGTATAGTTTCAATTTCAATAAAACAAAAAATTTGCTCAAGCAAATGAAGATATTTTTGAATTTCATCTTTATTCATAAAAGATAATTTTTCAAAATGATTTAACAAATCTTTTATTTGCCAAAACAATTCATACAAAATCACATTTTGTATAAAAATAGGAGCAATACCTTCTTTTGCTGTATTTTTTAAAAGATCTAAATAACCCTTTTCTAAAACTTCCAAATAAGAAATTTTATTTTGCTGTCTTTTATCCAAAGTAGAACTTTTATCAAATCTTTTTCTATAAAAATATCTTGCATTTTTTAAGAATGCAGATTTTAAATTTGAATTCTTAAATAAATAAGTATTTATAAACTTTCCATCTTCAAAATTTAAAATTAAATCTTCATCAAAAATAAGCTCTTGTAAACAATCCCATTTTAAAAAACATGATGCAGCTGAAAGCTGAATATTTTCATTTAAATTAATATTACCACTTATAATTGGTTTTTGTTTAAATTTAAAATTTAAAGCATGAATATCCTTGTATAAAATCTTTCTTTTCTCTCTATAAAAAATAAGATTTGTAGCAACCATAGCTATATCATTTTGATTTTTTAAAAAACTATCCACTTCATAAAAATAATCCCTATCTAAAAAATCATCAGGATCGCTAAAAGTTAGCCAATCAAACTGTAAAGTTTTATCTTTAATATACTTCAAACCTAAATTTCTAGCACTAGCTTGACCGCCATTTTTTTTATACAAATAAATTATATTCTTAGGATATTTTTTTTGATATTGTTTAATAACATGTGCTGAATTGTCATTGCTACCATCATCTACAAAAATGATTAAAATATTATTTTTAAAATCTAATCTTTGACAAATGATAGATTTTAAAAAATCGGTTAAATATTTTTCTACATTATAAACAGCTGAAATAATAATATATTGATTAAAAGCTTTATATTTTTTTAATTTAAATTGTTTTAGAAAGATTTGAAAACAAATTAATAAACTTTTTAAAAAAAAAGTTATATTTTTTTGATATTTTGCCTTTAAAAACATATTTATCATTTTATTCTTTTTATTTTAAAATCTTCAAAAAAACCTTGGGGATTGAAAAACAATTTCCTAGCTAAACGATAAAATTTAGTATGTGAAATGACACTCATTATAAAATCAAAACCTGAAATTTTCATCAAAAACAAAAAAGGTTTAATTCTAGCAAGCTCATATAAATAAGGTTTATAAACAAAAGATTTTAAAGAATAAAAAGTTTTATCATATTTTTTTCCCATAAATATTTTTTCTTCATCAATGATAATTTGATAAAAATTACCTTCATATTCAAAACTATATATTTGATTAATCAAGTGATAAAGTAATTTATAAATATCACACTTAACATCACAATTTTTCTTTGCAAAATCAAAAATAACTTTTTTTTCTTCATTATTTAAATTTAAAAAATACTCTTTCACATTCTCAAGTTCTTGTTCATTTAAATTAAAATAAGGTTCATATTTTTGACCCAAACTTCTTGAAAATAACCAAGAATAAGGCAAAACACCTTTTTTAAAATAAATGAGATCTAAATGACTCAAACTATTTATTAAAGATTCATTTCTTATGTTTTCATCCAAAAATATTTTAGTAATTTTTTTTTCCTTTAAAAAATCAAATAAAAAAGAAAATTTTAACTCCTTATTTACATAAAACTCATCGATATTTTTATAAATAAATTCCCCCATATAAACACTAATATCTCTAAAATCATAGCTAATATCCCTAAAAAGAACTAAAACTTTTTCATCTTTAGCTTTAAAAACTTGCAAAGGTTTTAAATTATGCATTTTAATATTTTTTAAATGTTTGTAAAAAAGTTGATGATTTTGATCTTTATTTTCCATATAAGCGTTTTGATTAGGTTCTATATGCCAAAAATGATACATATAAATACCATGAAAAGAAGCTTCATAGCCAAGCAAAGAAAACCAAGATCGAAAACCCTTAAAATTAATAAAATTCCAATTTCTAGCATCATAATTTAAATTAGAAGGCATTTTTTCGAATTTTACACAAGCAATTAAAATTCTTGCAAAAAGATCAAAATCCTCATAACCATGACCTATAAATTTTTCATCATTACCACCTAATTTTAAAAACTGATGTTTATTAATAATAACACTTGAAGTAGAACTTAAAGCGAAAAATTTTACCCAAGTATTTCTCCCCATAAATAAATCTTCTTGTATTATAGTATCCCAAAATTGTTCATCATATTGTTTTAACATTTTACTAGCTTTTTGATTAAGATACACCACAGGTAAAACCATTAAAGCATTAATATTTTGAGAAATATTTTTAATTTGAATTAATTTTAAAATTTTTTGAAAACCTTCAAAAGAAATATAACAATCTATATCTAAAAATAAAAGAACATTACAATGAGCATAACTTGCACCTAAATTTCTACATTTTCCTTGAGAAAAATATGCTTTTTGCGTTTCATCTTTTAAATAAATATGTCCATTATCTTCTATGATTTGTTTTAAATTATGCTCTAAAGAAGAATATCCTTCAACAAAAATATATTCTATATTTTCATCGCTTTTTAAATATAAAGCCTTACTAATCACTCTATCTTTAATGTAAGATCTCTCTTTACTTAATCCAAAAGGAATAATAACCGATAAAAGAGCCATTAAACATTTCCTATAGCATAAAGCTGGATAATACCTACAACCCTTTCTTTTTTTCCCACAATAATTTCTTTGATCTTATGTTTAAGCATAATCTCCTCTGCTTCACTTGCCATAGCATCTATATCTACTATTTTTGGATTAGTACTCATGATTTCTTTAGCTTTAAAATCAAATCTTGGTTTATCATTTGCTTTTAAAGCACGACGCAAATCTCCATCTGTTATAATTCCAACTAATTTCTCATTTTCAAGCACTACACAAAGACCTAATTTACCGCTTGTCATAATATCAACAAGATCATTAAATTCAGTATCAGGATGTACTATAGGAAGATTAGTAGAAACCATAAGATCTTTAACTTTAGTTAAAAGCTTACGTCCTAGGCTTCCTCCTGGATGAAAAAGTGCAAAATCATCTGGTTTAAAATTTCTAACCTTCATCAAAACTGCAGCTAAAGCATCTCCCATAGCCAAAGTTGCAGTAGTAGAAGACATGGGAGCAAGCTGCAAAGGGCAAGCTTCTTCTTTTATAGCTATATTTAAAAATACATCACCTTGTTTAACAAGGGTAGAATTTTGTCTTCCACACATAACTATCAAAGGAATTTTACGCTTTTTAACAACAGGAATAATTTTTAAAATTTCTTCTGTTTCTCCTGAATTTGAAATAGCAATTAAAACATCATCAGGAGTAAGCATACCAAGATCGCCATGTAAAGCTTCTCCAGGATGGATAAAAAAACTTGGAGTGCCTGTGCTTGCTAAAGTAGCAGCAATCTTAGCCCCTATATGACCTGACTTTCCCATTCCACTAACTATACAACGCCCTTTAGTATTTAGCATCAAATCAATGGCTTGATTAAAATTTTCATCTAAATGTTTAACCAAATCCAAAACTGCTCTAGCTTCTTTTTCAAAAATTCCCTTTGCTATTTCAAAAATATCCATAATCAAACCTTAAAAATTAAGCACAACATTCGTTGCAATAGCAATTTGATAAAGAATTTGAGTTAACATTGAAAAAATTTGTAAATTCTCACTTTCAACCTTTGGTAAAACCAAAATAGAATCTCCAGGTTTCATATCCACACCATTACGATACTTTTCAGCTTTACCATTACTTCGTATTACAAGAATTTTTGAAGTATCAGCCCTTTCTGCATAACCTCCTGCAAGATTGATATAATACTTTAATTCTTTAGCTTTATCATATACAAAAGCACCAGGTAAAGATACTTCACCTTGAACTATAACAAGATTATTTTTACTTGGTACATTTATAGTATCACCATCTTCTAAAATCACCGCTTTATAAGACTTAGGATTATCAATTACGATTTGTCCTTTAGGTTGTGCTTGTTTAGCCCTTTGAATAAATTCTAATATAGTCCTTGCTTGCTGGGCTCTTATTGCTGCACCCTGAGCTGTAACAGAACTACTCGTTAAGGCTAAAGTTTCAAGCTCCTTAAGCTGAGCATTAATAAGTTCTTTTTGAGTCCTAGCTACACTTTTTCTAAAAACTTGCAAAGCTTGCATATTTGATTGAGGATTAGTTTTAATCAATCTAGCAACATCTTCTAAACTTGTTCCTTTAGCAAGAACTAAAGTTTTTAAACCATTATGCTCACCATTTACTGTTATAGTTATATTTTGTGCAATGTATTCAGGATGAAATTCTACTTCATCACCAGTTTTAATTAAAACTTTTGAAAATTGCATTTTATTATAAGTGTTTACATCTAACTTATGATTTTCTTTATAACTTTTTACAACGGCATTAGTTACAATAGGTTTAGCCCCACATACTCTAGCTAAATCAGCTAAAGTTTTAATATCACTAGCCAACTCAAAACGAAAAGGTCTTTGTACATCACCTTGAACAAAAGCGTAATTTTGCACATTTCCTACTAAAATAACATCTCCGCTTCTAAAAGGAAAAAGATCCATTTGCCCTTTTAGTAAAAAATCATACAAATCAACCTTTTTTATGACCTTATTATTGCGTAAAATTTCAATATCTCTAAAACTTCCATATTCTAAATTAATCCCACCTGCTTTATCAAGGTATTGTATCACAGAATCAGAGCTAAGTCCTTGATAAAGCCCTGGAGTATTTACACTTCCTGTAACAAAAACACTAACATTTTGATAAGTATTCATATCCGCATAAACAAAAACATTATTTTTATAAATTTGATTAACACGAGCTTTAATAACACTTACAAGAGCACTATTGTTCACACCCAATAAATTTATAGCCCCTACTTTAGGAATAAAAATATTACCTTGAGAATCTACTACTAATACTTGAGCAAATTCAACAGCACCCCAAATTTTAAGACTGATTTGATCACCTACTGCAATTTTATAGTCTGGATTATAAACCCTTTGATTATAATTTTTAAAATTTCCATTAAAAAGATGGGATCCAAAAACCAAATCTTTATGGATATTAAGAAGTTCATTTTCTTTATTTGTAGTATTAAAGTTTGAGCTTATATTTTGATCTATAATATTTGGATTAAGATTTTGATCATCCGCAGCAACAATTTGGGATACATCCACAGCTCCAAAACATAAAATACAAGTAAAAAATAAAATCAATATTTTTTTCATTTTTAATACTTATGCTCCTCTATAATCATTTTAATAAATTTAATAATCCAAAAAATTAAAGATAATACAATAAAGGCTGTTAAAATATTATAAATTCTTTCAGGATATTTTGCACTTTGTGGTATATCCGGACTTTGGATAATAACAAGTTGTTTGATTTTTCTTAAAGCTCCTATTCTAGCACTTTCATAAGCTTTTAAAGCTGCTTCATAAGCTTTTTGCGTAAAAGCTGCTTCTATACTTAAATCTTGAAATTTGGCGGCTAAATCATTAAGCTTTTGAGAAGAATTATTAGCTGAAATTTTAGATTTTTCTTTTAAAAGTTGTTTTTTAATAGCTGCAATTTCATCCTTAAGGGCTATAATTTCAGGTGCAATATCATTCATATAACTTTGTAAAGTTAATAATTTTGCTTCTTTTTGAGCTAAATTAGCTTCAATTTGTCCTATTAAATTAGCTTTGGTTTCAGCTTGCTTAAGAGGATTAAAAACCCCATATTTATTTTGAAAAGCGATTAAATTATCTTGTGCTTTTTGATAACGCTCTTTATATTTTTGAACTTCACCTTCAGCAAAAGCCATTTGTTCTCTTGCTGCTTGATGAGAAATTTCATTAATAAATTTTTCACTTTCTTGCATAATAGTTTGAGCAATCAAATAAGCTGATTGAGGAGTAAAACCTTCTACTTCAACCTTTAAAAGCTTAGTCGTTTCATCACTACGCACTCTAACCCTTGCTTGATAGTACTTAAGATAAGATTCCATAGAAGTAAAATCCCAAATTTTATAAGCTAAATCTAAGTTTTGTTCTTGATAAAGATGTTTAAGCTTGATTTTTTCATCTAGAATTTTTAACATATCATTTGATTCTATATAGCCTTTTAAATAATTTATATCTTCACTTGTTGTAGAAACACCTCCAAGCAAAGACAAAATTCCACTTGCTTGAGCACTTTCCCCGCTTGTTGATCTTACATCTAAAACCATGGTGCTTACATAACGAGGGGCTGCAATCAATACATAATAAATCACAACAAAAATCATAATAAACCAAACAATTTTAAAAGAATCAAATATACTTAAATCTTTGATTTTTTCTAATAAAGTTTTATTTTCTTCCATTAAGCTTTTCCTTGATATACAGCTATTCCCTCATCAACATCATCATAAACTGTAATTTGTCCATTTTTCATATAAATTATTTTATCACACCATTCTTTAATTTCAGCTACGTTATGAGAAACCATGATTACTTTTGATTTACTAAGTCTTTCTCTATACAATTTAACACTTTTTTCTCTAAAAGCAGGATCTCCAACAGCACCAGCTTCATCGATTAAATAATAATCAAAATCAAAAGCCATACTAAGTCCAAAAGCTATCCTAGCACTCATACCTGAAGAATAAGTCTTCATGGGTTCATCAAAAAATTTTCCAAGTTCAGCAAAATCTTCTACAAACTGTACTTTTTCTTGTAATTCTTTACCCTTATAACCATATACCCTAGCTACAAATTTAGCATTATCCCTAGCAGTTAAAGACCCTTGAAAGGCTCCATTTAAACCTAAAGGCCAAGATAATTTTTTATTGGTTATTATCTTACCGCTATCAGGAAGTTCTGCACCACTTAAAAGTTTCATAAGGGTTGATTTGCCTGCTCCATTATATCCCATTAAACCTATACTGCAATTTTCAGGGAATTCAAAAGTAAAATTTTTAAAAACATAATGCCTTCCACCATTAAATAAAGGATATGATTTGGTTAAATTAAGTAATTTTATCATTCTTTTTTCGCCGCAGTTAAAGCTTGTCTATTATAATAATAAAAAAAGAGCCCCATAAACAAAACAAGCAAGATCCAAAACATAGCATAAAAATAGCTATATTCATCTTGCAAAGGATAATTTTCAAAAAAATTAAATTTTAAAAGCTCCATGATATGAAGCAAAGGATTATAATAAAATAAATCAAGCAAGGGTCTTGGAGTAAGCCAGGTAGGAAAAATAATACCAGAAGTCCAATAAAATACTATACTAAAATAACCCAGCAAAGTTCTTAAAGGTTCTACAAAATGCCAAATAATAGCAAAACAAATTCCTAAGGCAAAAGCTGAACATATGAGTAAAAAAATGGAAAATAAAACCCCAATTAAATGAATGGGTAATACATCAATCCTAAAAAACCATCCTGCAAAAAAAAGCACAGTAACAAAAATAACAAAATAAATACAAAATTCCAATAAAGTTCTAGCAATAAAAACATGGATAGGTTTTACAGGTTTATAAACAAAAAGAGCTAAATTAGCCTGAGTTCCATTCATAAGTTGAGTAACTATACTTCTAAACATAAAAAAGGGCATAATACCACTAGTTAAAAACATAAAAATAGAAATGCCTTCAGGCATGACTTGATGATGATATTCTCTTATAACAGTTCCTATAATAGTCACTAAAAGTACTATACTCATAGGTTCTCCAACTACCCATATATAACCTAAATATCTATTTTTACCAAATCTAGTTTTTAATTCTCTAAAAAACAAAGCGTGAATTACATTTAACATTTATATACCTAAATTTTGGATAAGCTATAATGATAACTTATTTTCTTAAACAAAAATCATAAAAATTTTATTTTTTATAAAACTCAAGTTTTTTACTAAGTTTTAAAGCATTATCCGTAAATTTTAACCAAAAAAGTTCTAAAGCATAAATTTTTGCACTCTTATCCAATCTTGCAAAAGGAAAGCGAGAAAAATAAATTTTTATTTGTTCTTTACTAGCTATTTTAAATTCTGCTTTAGCTTGAATACCTTTTAAAAAAGCTATCTTATTGTCTTTGGCTATATTTAAAGCTATATTAGGATTTTGACTGGTTAATTTTATATGCTTAGTATGTTCATGTGAAGCAATAATAAAAGCTAAATTTTCCTCATCAAAAGCATAAAAAGCATTAGCTATATAAACACCTATTTCATCTATCATAGCCCAAGATAAAAGGCGTTCGCTTTTTATAAATTCTAAAATTTTTTTATCCATTTAATAAAATTATACTAAAATATTTTTAAAAAAAACCGATTTATATAACATAAGTATAACAAGGAAGTTAATATAACTTCATGCTTATATAAATTTAAAGCAAAAATAAGCTTTATATCATTAAAAGCATAAGTTATATAAAAAATGGAGGAGGCAAAAGTCTTTATCTTTTAGGTTTATATTTAGTTAATTTTATCATTTTAACTAAAATAATATTTGGTATTTATCATATCAAAGAACTTAAACTTATTTAGATTAAAGACTTTTTTACAAATCAAACTTTGCGATTTTAAATAATAAAAACAATGAATATTATTTTATATAAGGTTAAAAATTTTATAAAAAATAAAAAACGACTTTAAAAGCTAAAGAAAATCACAATCATACAATAAATCTTTACGCTTAAATTATATAATATTTAAAAATATAAGGAGTTTTTAAATGACAAATATAGAAATTTTAGAAAATATGCTCAAACTCCAACAAAAACTAAATGACCAAACTAATGGTTTAAACTGGGAAGATGGCTATACTAAAGAAGGAAAACTTATAAATTGGAAACGTTGCATCTATATGGAATGTGCTGAACTTATAGATTCTTTTAATTGGAAACATTGGAAAAATATTTCTAATCCTATAAATTGGGAAAATGTACGTATAGAAATTGTAGATATTTGGCATTTTATTTTAAGTCTTTTACTTGAAAAGTATCGTGATAAAAATTTTGAGCTTATTGCTACAGAAGTTAATTCTGTAAACGTTTTTCAAGACTTTTGCAAGGAAGAAGAACATCCCAATGAGAGTGATATTTATGATATTTTAAATGATATAGAACTCATTATTCATAAATGCAGTGGTTTTGGGTTTGATCTTGGGGAATTGCTTTGGATTTATTTCACCCTAGCAATTAAATGCGGTCTTAATCTTGAAAATCTTTATAAACTTTATATAGGAAAGAATATTTTAAATATTTTTAGACAAGATCATGGTTATAAAAATGGTAGCTACAAAAAAATATGGAATGGAAAAGAAGATAATGAAGTCTTAAATGAAATCTTAAAAGAAGAACTTCACTTTGACACCATTTATAAAAAACTAGAAAAATCTTATCAAAAAGCTTAAAATGAATATTCTCAAGCTTAGCATTAAAGATTTTTTTAGTATAAAATTCCTAAAATTTGCCCTTATTCCTTTAATCTTTAGTCTTTTATGTATGACTCTTTTGGGAATTTGGGGGTTTTCTAATTTGCTTGATTATTTTAATGCTTTATTTAGTGTAAGCGAGGATTCTTTTTGGGCTTGGTTTTATACCCTTCATTTTATACAAATTTTAATTACTATTATAAGTTTTTTATTTTCAGCTTTTATTGTTATCTTTGCTTCAGTTTTCTTAGCTCTTATTATAACTTCTTTTCTTACTCCTTTTATTGCTAAAGAAATCAATAAAAAATATTATCACTATGAAAGTCAAAATATTTCAAGTATAAGAGTATTTTTTGAATTTATTAAAATATTTTTAAAATTTATAGGGATTTTCTTACTTTGCACTTTAGCTTTATTTTTACCTTTTATCAATATTTTTGTATATTATTTTGCTTTTTATTATCTTTTTCATAAACTTTTGATGCTAGATATTACAAGTTCAATTTTAGATAAAGACAATTTCAATCATTTTAATGCAAATTTTTCATCTTTTGAATTTAAATTTAGCACACTTTGTTTTTATCTAATTTCGTCCATACCTCTTTTAGGACTTTTTTTACAGGTATTTTTTGTGATTTTTCTTATTCATTTGGGTTATCAAAAAATATTAAAATTAGAAATTAAGCATTAAAATATCAATTTTATGATTATATAAATAAGCCCTTAAAAGCTTAGGAATTTTAGCAATTCTACATGAGTCTTTAAAAGTTTTAGGCAGTTTATCACAAGTTTCATATTCAAAAACTATAGCACTTGTATTTTTATAAACAATACCTATTTTTCCACTTAAAACACAATCTGTTTTTAACAATTCTTTTCTTTGTGCTGCACTTAAAATCAAACCCTTCATTTTAACTGCTCTAGCAATCAAACTTTCTTTTTTAGGGCAAATAATCATTCCTTGTATTTGCTTTATACTTTCAAAATCATAAAGTTCTTTTCTTTCTTTATCAAGATAAGCAAAACTTCTTTTTAATCCTTGATGAAATTTACCTACAAATTCATTTGAAAAATTTTTTCGTATATAATTTCTAAAATACTTTTGATCATCATTACTCTTATCATAAAAATAAAAAATATTTTCTTGTTTTAAATAAGATAAAATTTCATTTTTATCTATAAAAAGCAAAGGACGCACTATGGTATAATTTTTTCGTTTTTCACGCTCTTGCATACCCAAAATTTCAAGCAAACCAGCCCCACGTGAAATTTGCATTAAAAACCATTCAAACTGATCATTTAAATGATGCGCTAAAATAAGATGTTCATACCCTTGTTCAAAACAAATTTGATCAAAAAAATCATAACGAAAATCTCTAGCATTTTTTTCAAAATTATTCTTAAAAACAGGTGCACTTTTAATAAAAATTTTTTTATGGAATTTTAAAGCAAGTTTCTTAGCTTCTAATTCTTCTAAATCACTATTTTTTCTCATTTTATAGTTTATCATCGCTAAATCAAAATCAATTTGTTCTTGTAATAAAAAATAAAAAAGTGCACTAGAATCACTCCCATAAGAAAAGGCTAATAAATTTTTTCCCTTTCTTAATAAATTTAAAATCTCTCCTTTAAGCTGCATGTATTTTTCTTAAAGCTTTAGCAATAAGTTTGTTATCTACATTTTGAATGATTTCACATTCATAAATTTGTCCTATTTCCAAATTTCCACATTCGCTTTCATTAATAAGAATTTCTCCATCAATTTCTCTATCCCATCTTAAATCTTTTCCTGCTATAAAAAATTCACCTTCACTACTTTCTCCAGAGCAAATAACTAAACGTTTTTGTCCCACTTCTTTTTCAAAACTTTTTTCTATGCATTTATCTACAAGTTTTTCTATCACATCAAGTCTTTGATTGATCACTTTAAAAGGCACTTGCTCCATGTAAAAAGCACAAGTATCTTCTTCTTTAGAATAAGCAAAAACACTCACTCTATCAAAAGCAAAATCTTTTAAAAACTCACAAAGTTCTTTAAAATCCTCATCACTTTCCCCAGGGTGCCCAACAATAAATCCTGTACGCAAAAAGCTATCTGGGGCGCTTCTCATTAAAGAAAGCATTTCTTTAAGTTTATTTTGATTTACACCGCGTTTCATGATTTTAAGCATATGATTGCTAATATGCTGCAAAGGCATGTCAAAATAATTAACAAAAATTTTAGAATCTATAATACGTTTGATTAAGTTTTCACTTATGCTTGTTGGATAAAGATATAAAATTCTAGCCGCTTCAATACCTTGAACTTTTTCTACTTCATCAATTAAACGTATAAGACCATCTTTTTGACCCTTATCAAATAAATAAGAACTTGTATCTTGTGCGATAAAGGAAAAGTCCTTATAACCTCTTGCTACTAATTCTTTAAGTTCTGTTATAATGCTTGCTATTTCACGTGATTTTAATCTACCTTTAAAGTTTGGAATAGCACAAAAAGAACATTTTTGATTACACCCTTCAGCAATTTTAATAAAAGCATGAAAATTTGAACCTGTGATAATACGTTTAGCATTTTCACCTTGCAAATAGGTTGAATTAGAAAATAAATTGGTTTTTTTAAGTATCATTTCATCGATTCTTTCATAATCACCCACACCAGTAAAAAGATCTACTTCTGGAAGCTCTTTGATCAACTCCTCACGGTAGCGCTGCATTAAACAACCCGTTACAACTAAAAGCGAATCTTTTTTTCTTTGATTATGCAAATCTAAAATTGCATTAATACTTTCTTGTTTTGCACTATGGATAAAACCGCAAGTATTTATGATTAAAACATCAGCTTTACTTGGCTCATCACACAGCTCATAAGCACTAAGTCTACCTAACATAATCTCACTATCAACTAAATTTTTATTGCATCCTAAAGACATTAAAAAAAGTTTTGGCATATTTTTCCTAATTATTAATGTTGTTTTGATATAATACCTAAAAAATCAAAAAAATATAATTATAATTAAAGAAAAATTTTATGGATAATTACGAATTTAGTGAACTTTTAAAAACTCTTAAAAATAAAGTCAATAATATAGCTTCTATCATTAAACCTGAAAATATCAAAACAAGACTTAAAGAAATTGAAGATCTTGAAAATTCTTCATCTTTTTGGAATGATGTTAAACAAGCAAGCATTATAGGCAAAGAAAAAACTAAAATCACTAATTTACTTAAAAACTATGAAAATGCTTTTAATATTTTAAATGATGCAAGCGAACTTTTTGATCTTGCTAATGCTGAAAATGATGTAGAAACCTTACAAGCTTTATTTAACGAGGCTAGCAAACTTGAAGATAGCATTACTGATCTTGAAATTTCCATGCTTTTAAGCGGGGAAAATGATAATAAAAATGCTATAGTTTCTATCCATCCTGGCGCAGGTGGAACAGAAAGCAATGACTGGGCAAGTATGCTTTATAGAATGTATCTAAGATTTTGCGAAAGAGAAGGATTTAAAGCTGAAACTTTAGATTTTCAAGAAGGCGAAGAAGCAGGACTTAAAGATGTAAGTTTTTTGGTCAAAGGGGAAAATGCTTATGGCTATTTAAAAGCTGAAAATGGTATACACCGTTTAGTAAGAACCTCTCCTTTTGATAGCGCAGGTAGACGTCATACAAGTTTTTCAAGCGTTATGGTAAGCCCTGAACTTGATGATGATATAGAAATCCAAATCGAAGAAAAAGATATAAGAATTGATTATTATCGTGCTAGTGGAGCAGGAGGACAACATGTTAATAAAACAGAATCAGCTGTTAGAATCACACATTTTCCAACAGGTATAGTTGTACAATGTCAAAATGATAGAAGCCAACACAAAAACAAGGCTACAGCCTTTAAAATGTTAAAATCAAGACTTTATGAACTTGAACTTGCAAAACAACAAAATAATGCCAACACAAATGAAAAAAGCGATATAGCCTGGGGACATCAAATAAGATCTTATGTGCTTTTTCCTTATCAGCAAGTTAAAGATAATCGTAGTGGACAAGCTTTTTCGCAAGTAGATAGCATTCTTGATGGCGATATTAAAAAAATGATAGAAGGTGTTTTAATATCCCTAAAAACAGAATAACAAAAGAATTAAAATCAATCTATCTTCATTTTAAGGATAATCTATGCAAAATATCATCATAGCAGGAAATGGACCTAGTCTTAAAACTATTAATTATCAAAGATTACCTAAAGAATATGATGTTTTTAGGTGTAATCAATTTTATTTTGAAGATAAGTATCATTTGGGAAAAAATATCAAAGCTGTATTTTTTAATCCAGGTGTTTTTTTAGAACAATACCACACTACTAAACAACTCCAATTTAATAATGAATATACTATAGATAAGATTATTTGCTCTACATTTAAACTACCTTTTATTGAAAATGATAATTTTATAAATAAATTTTATGATTTTTTTCCTGATGCTAAACTTGGCTATGAAATTATTGAAAATCTTAAAGAATTTTATGCTTATATCAAATATAATGAAATTTATTTTAATAAAAGAATTACTTCTGGTATATATATGTGTGCTATAGCCATAGCACTAGGGTATAAAAACATATATTTGTGTGGGATAGATTTTTATGAAGGAGAAAATATTTATGCTTTTAAAGCCATGAGTGAAAATATAAAAAAATTATTTCCCTACATGATAAATTTCAAACCTTCAAATTGCCATTCTAAAGAATATGATATACAAGTATTAAAATTATTAAAATCACTCTATAGTGTTAATATCTATACCCTATGTGATCATAGCACTTTAGCCAATTATTTTCCTTTATCTGCTTATGCAAACAATGATTTTATTTTAGAAAACAGATACGATAATTGTATCAATGATATTTTATTAGCCAAAGATATGCCAGGAATTAATTTTTATCAAAATCAATTACCAATTAATATTGAAACTACAATACTTAGTTTTGAAAATATTATTAATTCTAAAAACAATCAAATACATAATTTAAATGAAACTTTGCAAACCAATAATGAAATACTAATAACTAAAGAAAACTTACTATACTTTCAAACCCAACACGGTACAGCCAAACAAAGAATTCAAAATCAACTCTCTTATAAATTAGGTCAAGCTATGATTATAAATTCTAAAAATGTATTAAATTATATATTATTACCTTTTATATTAATAAGTATTGTTATTTCACATAAACAAGAACAAAAAGCTTATCAATTTAAAATAAAAAAATATCCTTCTTTAAAATTACCTCCTTTAGAAACTTATCCTGATTATAATGAAGCAATAAAATTTAAAAATCATCTTTCTTATAAATTAGGAAAAGAATTTATAAAGGCAAGTAAAACTTGGTACAGGGGGGGGGTATATCAAATTTTTGTATCAAACTATTAAAAAAGAAATAAAAAGGAAATCATGAAAACCGTTGGCGTAGTCATACCTGTATACAATGTAGAAAAATATTTAAAAGAATGTTTAGATAGTGTAATCAATCAAACTTATAAGAATTTACAAATTGTATTAGTAAATGATGGAAGTACAGATGAACATTCACTAAATATAGCTAAAGAATATACTTTAAAAGATGAAAGATTTATACTCTTTGATAAAGAAAATGGAGGACAAAGTACAGCTAGAAATGTAGGCATAGAATATTTTAGCCAAGAATATGAATTTAAAAATATCACTACACATATTAAAGAAAATACTTTAATAGAATTTCAATTATCTAAACATAATCCTTATAATATACACAAAGTATATAAAAGCTTTAAAGCTTTTAAAGATGAAAAAGATTTAAAAGAATTTAAAAACCCTAAAATAGATTATATTGTATTTTTAGATCCTGATGATTATTGGAGTTTTGATTGTATTGAAGAATGTATTAAAAGATCTGATCAAATGGACATAGTTTGGTTTGATTATCAAATGTTTTATGATAATATCGAGGAAAAGCATTATAAATATAAAACTAATTTAACTCAATCGCAGATGCAAATTTATGAATATTATAAACCAGAAAAAATTACAGCTTTGCAATGGATTCAAAGGTGTTTAAAAATTCAAGCTGACCTTCCTTTTTGGTGTGTGTGTGGGGGTATATATTCTTTTGCCTATTTGCAAAAAATAAAATTAAAATTTTTGGATGGTTTGATTCATGAAGATGTACATTTTGGTATATTACTTTTTGCTCAAGCTGATAATATTTATGTATTTCCAAAAGTCTTATATTATTATCGTATACGTAAAGAATCTACAGCTTCTTATGATAAGGTTGCAAGTAAATCCAGCGTACCTCCTTATATCCAGGATTTATATAATATTTTTAAAGGAGATATAAAAAATATTAAAGAATATCATACAAAAAGTAGTATTTTTTTGAATGCATGGTATATTAGAGAATTTATTGCATATAATTATGATAAAGATAAGGGGATATTATTAGAAGAAGCTTTGTTTGTATTTTTGTATTTTTGGTATTTTGATTTTTCTGAATTAAGATATGATCCTAGACAAGTTAAAGAACTTTTTAAACAACATAAACCTATTTATAAAATTAATGCTAAACGCTATCCAGAATTTGAGTTTTTTTCTAAATATGGACTGGTAAGATATAGAATTTTAAATCATCTTTCTTATAAATTAGGATATATTATTACTCATAGTAAAATATATAATTTTTATTTAATACCGTTTAGATTAATTTTTGAATGTGTAAAATTTCAAATTAATAAAAAACAAAAAATACTTCCTAGATTAGATGAATATCCTGATTATAATGATATTGTGCGAGTAAAAAATCATCTTTCTTATAAAATAGGTGAAACTTTAATTAAATCAATGAAACAATGGTATTTGGGTAAACCTTTGATTTTGCCTTTTATTTGGTATAAAATATATAAAAAGAAAAAAGTGAAAAAAGCTAATTATAATAATGATAAAAAATCTTATTTTTTACTTCCTGATTATGCTTTGATTAATATTTCTCAAAATAAAAAAGCAATGCAGAGTTCTTTGAGTATTTATTCTAAATTTAATGATGCTTCTAGACTGATAAATACCAAGATTATTCTTGAAGATACAGTTTGTACTTCTAAAGATGAAGAATCTTGGTGGATGGTTGATTTATTAGACTTATATTTCTTAGAAAAAATAAAAATTCTTACAAATAAGAATATTTTTTTAAGATCTAATGTACATGATATTAAAATTTATATTTCAACTAATAACATACAATGGACATTCATTCCTCAAGATTTTTATTTATGGAAATATAATAATCTTGAATGTAATATTATTTTATCTCATAAAATTCAAGCACGATATGTGAAGATAGTTTTAGAAAGAAAGGTTCTGAATTTGGCTAAAGTTGAAATTTTTAAAAAAAGAAAAAAAGGTTATATTATATCATCTAAACCAGATGGATTAGGGATGAGAATAGCTAGTATTTTAGTAGGTATGTATTTAGCTAAAAAAATGGATTTTGAATTTGGATTTTTATGGCATAACTCTATAGATTTAGCTTTTATGGGGATTACAGAATCTCATAAAAATGAAAAATTGAATTATTTGGGTAATTGTATGGATGAGGTTGATGTTGTCTTTGGTGAAGATTTTATTGAAAAATATTTATTACCTTCAGAAGGATTAGAATATAGTCATGGTAATACTATAAGAAAATATCAAAGAACTTTTGAATTTTTAAATAGTGAAGAGAATTTTGAACAAGAATGGGGATGGTATTCTACAGATATTTTGCCAAGCTTATGGATTGAAAACTGTGAAGAAAGTGAATGTTTATATGAAATACAAGAGATTTGTAAGACAATTAGTTTTTCAAAACAGTATCAAGATATCTTAGCTAAAGTTGAAAAAGATATTATGCAATTAAAAAGTAATTTTATAGCTTTGCATATTAGAGGAGGGGATATTATTTTTTCAAACATAAGAAAAGCCCCTAGTTTTACACCTGTTGTTGAGAGACTTTTTCCTTATGAGATTGCTTTAGAGCTTGCTATAAAAGAGCTAGATAATAACCATAATATTATAATTTTTGGACAGGATTTAAACGCCAATCAAGAATTGGTGCGTTATTTAAAATCTTTTCAGCAATATAGTCATTTAAATATAATTGATATTGGTTCTTTTATAAAATCTGATTATACAGAGATGCAAAGAGCTTTTTTTGAAATTAATTTTATGTCTAAAGCTGAAAAAATTTACTCAGCAAAAGAATCTGTTTTTTCAAAACTGGCTATGATGATTTCTGGACGCAATAAATTAATATCATTTCATGATGTTTTTTCAAACAGGCAACAATTAGAATTGATCAATCAAAATATGAATAAATTTCCTTTGCATTGCTTACAACAAGCTATGTCATTGTTTAGATTATTTCAACTTTCTAAAGAATTAAAATTACCTTTAGAGAATCAAATTAAATATCTTAATCAAGCTTTAAATTTTGATCATGATAATGATGGATATAGAATTTATATTATGCAATGTTTGTTTATCCAAGGTAATTATACTAAAATTAATCAGAATATTAAAGAAATTTTAGAAACGCGTTATGAGGCTTTTTTTCAAACTTTATTACCTTATTCTTTAGGTGCCTTTCATGAATGTTATGATGATTATATAAATTTTAATGATGAGCAATATCCTTATATCATTGTTGTAGGTTTTAAAATTTGTACTTTTTTAGGAGATGTTAAAAAGGCTCAATATTTAAAATCGATTTTGTTAAATAGTAAAAATGATACTGATAAAGAATTATTGCTTAGATATTTAGATCTAGATTGTTTGAGTGCTGTAGGTTATGTTAAATCAAGTATAAAATATAAATTAGGTAATGCTTTAATAAAAATGGAGATAATGAAAATATTTCATATTTTAAGACAGGAAAAAAAACAAAATAAACTTTTAAAAAATTATCCTATGCAAGATATAGATCTTAAATCTTGTCCAGATTATAATGAATCATTGGAATGCAAAAAACATCTTTCATATCAATTGGGTGATTTGTTGCTTAAAACTCATAAACAAAGATACAGAGGGGCTTATTTTTTATTACCTTATAAAATATATAAGCTTTATAAAAATTTTAAACGTAAGGGAAAATAATGGCAATAGAATTTGATATACAAGAATCAGATATTTTAAAAGGTGTTTATATTATAACTCCTAATAAATTTAGAGATTTAAGAGGAGAAATTTGGACAGCTTTTACTAGCGAAACTATAGATAAATTATTGCCAGAGGGATTAAAGTTTATACATGATAAATTTATACACTCTAAATATAATGTGATTCGCGGTATCCATGGGGATACAAAAACTTATAAATTAGCTACTTGTGTTTATGGCGAGGTGCATCAAGTTGTGGTAGATTGTAGAAAAGATTCTCCAACCTATTTAAAACATGAGAAATTTATTATCAATGAAGATAACCAGCAAATTATTTTAGTACCAGCAGGTTTTGGAAATGGACATTATGTTAGTAGTAAAAGTGCTGTTTATTACTATAAATGTGCTTATTTGGGGGAATATGTAGATGCTAATGAGCAATTTACTTATGCATGGAATGATGAAAGAATAGGCATTAATTGGCCTACTAATACACCTATTCTTTCAGAACGCGATATTCTTGCTATGAAAAAGGATAATTAATGCAAAAAGATTCAAAAATATATATAGCAGGACATAGTGGAACTGCTGGAAGTGCTATTTTAAAAAGATTAAAAGAATTAGATTTTACTAATATTATTATAAGAGATCATAAAGAATTAGATTTGCTTGATCAAAGAAAAGTTGCAGAATTTTTTACTTATGAAAAGCCTGATTATGTTTTTTTTGCTGCAGCTAAATTAGGACATTTAGGAATGAGGGTTCCTGCTGATATTTTATATGAAAATTTAATGATACAAAATAATGTTTTTCATAATGCTTATATGTATAATGTAAAAAAGCTTATTTTTTTTGGAAGCTCTTGGATGTATCCACAAAAAGCAATCAATCCCATTAAAGAGGAAGCATTGTTAAGTGCTGAGTTAGACTATGTAGCTGAGCCTTATGCTATTTCTAAGATAGCAGGACTTAAGATGGCTGAAGCGTATAATTTACAATATGATACTAATTTTATTTGCGTGGCCTTGACAAATTTATATGGAGAAACTAAAGATTTTGATTTTAAGACGGCTAAGGTTTTGCCTGCAATGTTAAGAAAAATTCATCTTGCAAAATTATTACACGAATCAAGATATGAAGAACTTTTATTAGATTTAAAGATTAGTGATTTAAATGAAGCAAAACAATATTTAAAAAACCAAGGTATTGATGAGAAAAGCGTAGAACTTTGGGGTAGTGGCAAACCAAGACGTGAGTTTATACATAGCCAAGATTTGGCTGATGCTTGTATTTATATCATGCAAAATATTAATTTTAAAGATTTATATATTAAAAATATAAAAGAAATCAAAAATACTCATATTAATATAGGCACTAATAAAGATCTTTGTATAAAGGAATTAGCAGAACTTATTAAAAAGATTGTAGCTTATAAAGGAGAGCTTAAATTCGATATTACTAAACCTGATAGTTCTATGAATAGATTATTAGATTGTTCTAAAATTCATTCTTTAGGATGGAAACATAAAATTGAACTTGAAGAAGGTATCAAAATGATGTATAATTGGTACTTAGAAAAGTGAAATATTATAAAATGATAAGGTATTTATGAAAAAAATAGCATTAATTACAGGTTTTACAGGGCAAGTGGGATCTCAAATGGCAGATTTTTTACTCGCCAATACAGATTATGAAATCATAGGTATGATGCGTTGGCAAGAAAGTATGGATAATATTTATCATCTTAGCGAGAGAATAAATAAAAAAGATAGAATAAGTATTTTTTATGCAGATTTAAATGATTATTCTAGTATACAAAAACTTTTTGAAAATAAGCGTCCTGATGTGATCTTTCATTTAGCAGCACAGTCTTATCCAAAAACTTCTTTTGATATACCTATAGAAACTTTACAAACCAATATCATAGGTAGTGCAAATATCTTAGAGAACATTAGACTTTTAAAAGTAAAGGATGGTTATGATCCTGTGGTTCATATATGTTCATCAAGTGAAGTCTATGGAAAAGCTAAAGTTGGTATTAAATTAAATGAAGAAACACAATTTCATGGAGCAAGTCCTTATAGTATAAGCAAAATCGGAACTGATTATCTTGGAAGATTTTACGGAGAAGCTTATGGAATAAAAACTTTTGTTACTAGAATGGGAACGCATAGTGGTCCAAGAAGAAGTGATGTCTTTTTTGAGAGTACGGTTGCTAAACAAATTGCATTGATTGAAGCTGGCTATCAAGAGCCTGTTATAAAAGTGGGAAATCTTTCTAGTGTGAGGACTTTTCAAGATTGTCGTGATGCTATTAGGGCTTATTATTTGCTTTCACTTGAAAGCAAAAAAGGTAATGTGCCTTGTGGTGAAGCTTTTAATATAGCAGGAGAAGAGGCTTTTAAACTTCCTGAAATTATAGATATATTACTGAATTTTAGTGATATAGGGGGGGGGTATACAGATAAAACAAGATGAAGATAGAATGCGTCCTATTGATGCAGATTATCAAATGTTTGATAACACAAAAATAAAAAGTTTTATCGATTGGAAAGCTGAAATTCCTGTTAAACAAATGCTTAAAGATTTGTTAGATCACTGGAGAAATGAAATTAAAAGAGGCAGAATTCCTTTAAATCGATAAAACTATCGATTTAAAGGAAAAATATGTCAAAAAAAGTTTTAATTACAGGTGGTGCAGGTTATATAGGTTCGGTTTTAACTCCAATTTTACTTGATAAAGGATACGAAGTTTGCGTTATAGATAATTTGATGTTTAATCAAATTTCTCTTTTGTCTTGTACGCATAATAAAAATTTTACTTTTATAAATGGTAATGCTATGGATGAAAATCTTATTAGGCAAGAAGTTGCAAAATCTGATATTATTATTCCTTTGGCTGCTTTAGTAGGTGCTCCTCTTTGTAAAAAAAATCCAAAGCTTGCTAAGATGGTTAATTATGAAGCCATAAAAATGATAAGAGATTGTGCAAGTTCTTCTCAAATATTTATTTATCCTAATACAAATAGTGGTTATGGGATAGGTCAAAAAGATACAATGTGTACTGAAGAATCTCCTTTATGTCCTATTTCAGAATATGGAATTGATAAAGTTCATGCAGAAGAATATTTACTTGATAAGGGAAATTGTGTAACTTTTCGTTTGGCAACTGTTTTTGGGATATCCCCTAGGATGAGACTTGATTTATTGGTTAATGATTTTACTTATCGTGCTTATAAGGATAGATTTATAGTACTTTTTGAAGAACATTTTAGGCGCAATTATATTCATGTTCGTGATGTTGTAAAAGGTTTCATTCATGGTATAGAAAATTATGATATAATGAAAGGTCAAGCTTATAATATGGGTTTAAGTGCTGCAAACTTAACTAAAAGACAGCTTGCTGAAACAATTAAAAAATATGTTCCTGATTTTTATATCCATTCTGCTAATATAGGTGAAGATCCAGATAAAAGAGATTATTTAGTTTCAAATGCTAAATTAGAAGCTACAGGCTGGAAACCAGATGTTTCATTAGAAGATGGTATTAAGGAACTTTTAAGAGCATTTGAAATGATGAAAGTTAATCGTTTTGCAAATGTTTAATTTATATGAATAAAAGTTAAGTATAGTTTTGCTATAATTTATATATAAATTATAGCAAATATGGATATCTATGAAAACTATACGTACACAAACTCCTTTACGCTTAGGTTTAGCAGGTGGAGGAACTGATATTAATTTATATTGTGATAAATACACGGGTTATGTTTTAAATGCTACCATATCTTTGTATATACATTGTACTTTGATTGAAAGAAAAGATAAAAAAATCATTTTTGATTCCCCAGATACCAATTCTTATGCAGAGCATGAAAGCAAAGAATTTTTAGAATATGATGGAAATTTAGATATTTTTAAAAGTATTTATAACCGTATAATTAAAGATTTTACAAAAAAACCTTTAAGTTTTTCTTTGCATACTTATTCTGATGTACCAAGTGGTAGCGGTTTGGGTGGAAGTTCTACTTTGGTTGTAGGTATTATAAAGGCTTTTGTAGAATGGCTTAATCTTCCTTTAGGAGAATATGAAATTGCTAAACTCGCTTATGAGATAGAAAGAGAGGATATGGGCATAGTAGGGGGCGCTCAAGATCAATATGCTGCAACTTTTGGTGGTTTTAATTTTATGGAATTTTATGATAATAAACGTGTTATTGTTAATCCTTTGCGCATTAAAAACTGGATAGCAAATGAGCTTGAAGCTAGAACAGTTCTTTATTTTACAAATATTACTAGATTGGCAAAAGATATAGAAGAGCATAAAAAAGGAAAATTAGGTGATGATAAATCATTAAAAGCTATGCATGCTATAAAAGAAGATGCTATAAAGATGAAAGAGGCTTTGTTTAAGGCTGATTTTGATACTTTAGCTTCTATTTTAGGTAAATCTTGGCAATCAAAAAAAATTATTTCTGATATTGTTAGTAATGATGAACTTGAAAGAATTTATAAACTTGCTATTGATAATGGGGCTTATAGTGGAAAAACAAGTGGGGCAGGAGCGGGTGGATTTATGTTTTTTTTCGTAGATCCTATTAAAAAATATGATTTAATTCAAGCTTTAAATAAAGAGCAAGGTTATGTGCAAGATTTTGCATTTGCAAAAGAAGGAGTTAAGTCATGGAAAATTTAAACTCTTATTCAATAGTTGCAAATGCGTATAAAAATGGAAATAAAACTTTACTAGTAAGTAATGGAGAAAGTATCCAATACACAATAATAGATCGCATTGTAGTTAAAGAAGAATTTTTTGGCAAAGGTTTTGATTGCAAGCAATAATACTTTGTGGAGGCTTAGGAATGCGTTTAAAAAGTGTGATAAGTGGTATTCCAAAACCTATGGCACCAGTAAATGGTAAACCTTTTTTAGAATTTATTTTTAAATACCTTAAAAAACAAGATATTAAAGAAATCATTTTAGCGGTTTCTTATAAATATGAAATAATACAAGAATATTTTAAAGATGAATTTTTAGGTATAAAAATAAAATACAGTATAGAAAAAGAGCCTTTAGGAACAGGTGGGGCTATAAAACAAGCTTTAAATTTTATAAAAGATAAGACTTATGTTTTAAATGGGGATACCTTTTTTGATATTGATTTATCTAAATTAAAGTTAAATCAAAGTAGAATTTGTTTTGCTTTAAAGTATATGCAAGATTTTGATAGATATGGTGCAGTAGAACTTGATGATCGACAATTTATTAAATCTTTTAAAGAAAAGGAATTTTTAAAGCAAGGTTTGATAAATGGGGGAATTTATCTTATATCTAAAACTATTTTTGAAGATTTCATCTTAGAAGATAAATTTTCTTTTGAAACATTTTTACAAAATAATTATAAAAATTTAAATGCTAGAGCTGAAATTTTCAAAGATTATTTTATAGATATTGGAATACCTGAGGATTATAAAAAGTTTATAATCTTGAAGGTATAATTTATAATAGTTTTATTTCTTTTTCTGTAGCAATAATATGATTTATATATCCTTTATTTCTTAAAGAATATATAATTTCTTCTTCATAAAGTGGTGCTGCTATTACAATAATTTCAATATTTTGAAAATTTTTTATATTTGGTTCTTGAATGGGAATTGAAGAATTTTGTAAATACATCCCTTGTTTTCTTGTATCAAGATCAAAACATTTTTTAATTTTTTCAGGATTTTTTAAAAAGGTTACAATGCTGTTGCCATGAGCTCCAGATCCGTAGATTGCGATATTTTCATAATCTTTTAAGAAATCATTTAATTTTTTTATATTTTTTTGAAAAAAGATTGAGATATTTTGATTAAAAATTTTAAAACTTAATTTTTTATGTATTTGATTATTAGATTTTTTTTGAAAAAATAATCCCATGTGTTGTTCTCTAAAAAGAGTGATTTCATCTATAAAATGACAACCTAAAGATTGCATAATATTAATTAAAGTATTTTTTTGATAATACCCACAATGATCATTAAAAATTTCATAAAATCTTTTATGCTTAAAAATTTCATTAATATTTGGAACTTCTATATATATTAAATTATTATTGTCAAGCAGCTTAATTACATTGTGTAGAAAATCTAAAGGTGTGTTAATATGTTCTAATAAATGTCTAAAGATAATGAAATTAATTTTATGTTGTAATTTGTTTTTTAAAATATTAATATCAAAAAATCCTTGTATGTGTGTGATATTTTTTACATGATCTATTTCTAAAGAAATTAAAGATGGATCAATTGTGTAAATAAAATTGACATCATTTACTAGAGCATTTACCATATCTCCACTGCCTGGAGCAATTTCTAGACATACAGTATTTTTATCAATATATTTTAAGCATTTATTTTTAATTATTTTTATGGTATTGCTCATGGTTTTAGAAACTATTTTGCGAGAGAAATAACCTTTATTTTGATATTCTTTAGAAATTTCTTGTAGATTAAAATTTGAATTAAATATATAACCGCATTCTAGACATTGTTGAAGTGTTATTGTGTTATTACCTTTGCAATATCCCCCCCCCCGATTTTTATATTATTAATATGTTTATAATTATTTATTGAAGTTGGATTTTTATCTAATTTGCCTGATGAGATGAAAACATTTTTTGCAATGAAAAGTTCTTTTTTATTGTTTTGACTTTGGCATAATGGACATGTCATAAATTTTCTCCTTATTTTAGTAAATTTTTAAGTAACTTATTATACTAATTTATGTTAATATTACTATAAATTATTAATTTTTATAAGGTTAAAAATGCAAATTCTTTCCCATCGAGGTTTATGGCATAAATGTCATGAAAAAAATACTCAAATATCTTTTAAAAGAAGTTTTCTTTGTAATTTTGGAACTGAAATTGATGTGAGGGATAATGGGGGGGGGTATAGTCATATCTCATGATATGGCACATGAAAATTGTTTAAAATTAGAAGATTTTTTTAAACTTTATAAAACATATGATACTAATTTACCTTTAGCTTTAAATATTAAAGCTGATGGGCTTCAAACCATGCTTAAACAACTTCTTGAAAAATATCAAATTTTTAATTATTTTGTATTTGATATGTCTATTCCGGATGCTTTAATTTATATTGATTTTAATTTTAATGTTTTTACTAGACAAAGCGAGTATGAAAAAAAACCTAGTTTTTATGAAAAAGCTTGTGGTGTTTGGATGGATGAATTTTATTCTCATTGGATTGATAAAAATACCATCAAGTATCATCTTCAAAAAGGTAAATTAGTTTGTATTGTATCGCCTGAACTTCATAAAAGATCTTATCAAAAAGAGTGGCAAGAATATAAAAAAATAGACAAAGAACTAAAAGCAGGTCAAAGGCTAATGATTTGCACTGATTATCCAGATAAAGCAAAGGAGTTTTTTTATGATTAAAATCAAAGCGATAATTTTTGATATGGATGGAGTGTTGATTGAAGCTAAAGATTGGCATTATGAAGCTTTAAATAAGGCTTTAAAGCTTTTTGGTATGGAAATTTCTAGATATGATCATTTAACAACTTTTGATGGTTTGCCTACTAAAGATAAGTTAAAAATGCTTTCTATAGATAGAGGTTTGCCCGAGTCTTTGCATACTTTTATTAATGAATTAAAACAACAATATACAATGGAGATAGTTCATAGCCTATGTAAGCCTAAATTTCGTCACCAATATGCTTTGTCAAAATTAAAAAATGAAGATTATAAAATGGCAGTTTGTTCTAATTCTATACGTAATAGCATTAAAATCATGATGGAAAAATCTGCTCTTAAAGATTATTTAGATTTTTATATTTCTAATGAGGATGTAAAACAAGGAAAACCTGATCCTGAAATGTATAATAAAGCCATAGAAAAATTAGGTTTTAATCCTAAAGAATGCATGATAATTGAAGATAATGAAAATGGTATAAAAGCAGCTAGATTAAGTGGAGCTAATGTGATGATAGTTCGTGAAATTGATGAAGTTAATTATGAAAATATAAAAAGTCATATTTTAAAATTTGAAAAGGAAGCAAAATGTTAAATATTGTAGTTCCTATAGCTGGTAAAAGCTATTTTTTTGATAATGAAAAAGATGGATTTCCTAAGCCTTTTATTGAAATTTGTGGAAAAACTATGCTTGAGCATTTTATTCAAAATTATAAAAATGTAAAAAATAAACGTTTTATTTTTATATTAAAAGAAGATGACGTGAAACACTATCATTTAGATGATGCTATTAATGTTTTAACAGATCAGCAAAGTAAAAATATCATTCTTAAAAATGAGACTAGAGGTATGGTTTGTTCTATTTTAATGGCTATAGATGAGATTGATCTTAATGAACCTTTGCTTATTGTAAATATGGATCAGATTCTTGAATACGATTTAAATCAATTAATTTCTAAATTATCTTTAAGTGATGCAGGTGTTTTAAGTTTTGAAAATGTTCACCCAAGATGGGCTTATGTAAAATGCAATGAAAATAATTTTGTTTTAGAAGCTTTTGAGAAAAAACCTGTAAGTAAAAATGCAATAGCAGGATTTTACTATTATAACAAAGGTAAATATTTTATAAAATCAGCTTTTGATATGATTAAAAAAGATGTTAATTATGATGGAAAATATTTTGTCGCTCTTACATTAAACGAGTTAATCTTGCAAAATAAAAAAATAATTAATATTTCAATTGATAAAAATCGTTATTTTACTTTTTATTCTCATGCAAAAATCAATGAATATGAAAGGATAAAAAATGCTTACGAAATTAACTAAAAAATACATTAATGCTTTTAATGATAAAAATTTAAATGAGTTAGAGACCTTATTTGATGAAAATTTTGCTTTAGAAGATCCTGTAGTAAAAAGAATAGAGGGAAAAGAGGAATGTTTACAAGCTATTAAAAAAATTTTTGAAGCTTGTAAACAGTTAAGTTTTAGTGCTAAAAATATTTTTCAAGATAAAAATACTACTTTTATAGAATTTATTTTAGTGCTTGATGATATGAGGCTTGAAGGTGTAGACATCATAGAATGGCAAGATGAAAAAATCATTGAACTTCGAGCTTATTTAAATGTACCTAAGGAATAATAATGAAAAATTACAAACTTGATGAAATGATTCGTGGATGGTTTATTGGTAATTTTGAACCAAGTATTTTTAAAACAAATAATGTTGAAGTTGGCATAAAAGAATATAAAACGGGTGATTTTGAAGAAAAACATCATCATAAGATTGCAACTGAAATTACAGTGATTGTAAGCGGTAAGGTTAAAATGAATAATAAAATATATTCTAAAGGAGATATTATAATGATTTATCCAGGAGAAGCTACAGATTTTGAAGCTTTAGAAGATACAATAAGTGTTGTTTTAAAATTTCCAGGAGTAAAGCATGATAAATATTTAGGAGAATGCAAGTGAATATAGTTATTCCTATGGCAGGACTTGGCAGTCGTTTTACTCAAGCTGGTTTTGATAAACCTAAACCTTTTATAGATGTTTTAGGTAAACCAATGATAATTAGAGTGCTTGAAAATTTAAAGTATAAAGACGCAAAATATATTTTAATTGCAAAAAAAGAACATTTAATTCAAGAAAAAAAATGGATTGATGACATTAAAAATAATTTTAATGTCGAATTCATAGGTATTAATAAGCTTACCGAAGGAACTGCTTGCACTGTTCTTTATGCTAAAAATTATATAAATAATGATGAGCCTTTAATAATAGCTAATTCAGATCAAATTATTGATATAAATATAATTGATTTTATTAATGATGGTTTTCAACGTAATCTTGATGGTTCTATTTTAACTTTCATAGATAAAGAGAAAAATCCAAAATGGTCTTTTGTAAAACTTAAAGATGATTTAGTAATAGAAATTAAAGAAAAAGAGGTTATTAGTGACTTGGCTAGTGTTGGAATTTATTTTTTTAGTAAAGGTCGATTATTTGTCGAAAATGCTATAGAAATGATTACAAGAGATGATAAAGTTAATGATGAGTTTTATACTTCTCCTGTTTATAATTATGCTATAAAAAATGGTGCTAAAATAGGTATTTATAATATAAAAGACGAACAAATGCATGGACTAGGAACTCCGGAAGATTTGAAAAAATATGAAATGCTAAATAAATTGTAAGATTAATTGTTATATAATTTAAACTATGAAAACCATAGTTATTGATTTAGATGGAACTTTGACAATTGATGAGGATAATGTAGATTATGCTAATAAAAAACCTAATTTTATTTTAATTAGTATTTTAAAAGAATATAAACAAAAAGGTTTTAAAATTAATATTTTTACAAGTCGCAATATGCGTACTTGGAATGCTGATATAGAAAAAATTCAAAAATATACTTTACCAACTATAATTTCTTGGCTTAAAAAATATGATATTCCTTATGATGAAGTAATTATTGGCAAACCTTGGTGTGGATATGAAGGATTTTATGTTGATGATAAAGCTATTCGTCCATCTGAATTTATAAATTTAACTTATGATCAAATTAAAGAACTTTTAAAAAAAGAAAACCCTTATAAAGATGGTGGAAAGTGATACTTATAACTTCTGCAAAATATTCATCTTCGGATTTTACTTTAGAATTTGGTAAAATTCCCCCTTCTTTTTTACCTCTTGGTAATAAAAGATTATATGAATATCAAGTGGAACTTTTAAAAGATTTAAAACAAAAGATTTTTTTATCTTTACCCAATGATTTTAAATTAAGCCAATTTGATAAAAAAGCATTAAAAGGATTAGGTGTTGAACTTTTATTTGTGCCCAATAATCTATCTTTAGGTGAATCTATAGTTTATTGTTTAAATATTTGTTGTGTTTTTAATGAAAGACTTTATATTTTACATGGAGACACTTTTTTTAAATATCTTAATTTTAAAGAAAATTCTTTACATGTTGCACAAGTTAAGGAGAATTATGATTGGGCATATTTAGATAGCGATTTTAATATTTTTCCAAAAATAGTTGATAATGATTTAATTTTAACAGGTGCTTATAGTTTTTCTTATCCTCAATTTTTAATAAAATGCATAGTTGAAAACAGTTATTCTTTTATAGAAGGCATAAAGTCTTATTCTAAAACCTATGCTTTTAATGTTATACAAAATGATACTTGGCTTGATTTTGGACTTATAACTAGCTATTTTCATTCTAAACAAGCTATAGGTACTCAAAGAATTTTTAATCATATAAATATTTATAATGGTTATATGAAAAAAACATCTTCTTGGAGTGAAAAAATAAAAGCAGAGATTCATTGGTTTGAAACATTACCTAAGGAATTATTTATTTATACTCCTAAGGTTGTAATCTATAAAGACAGTTATGAAATAGAATACCTTTATAATAATACTTTAGCAGAATTATTTGTTTTTGGAAAATTACCCACTTATGTTTGGAAAAAAATATTTAAATCTTTAAGAGAATTTTTAGATAATTTACATTCTTTTAAAACTAATGATAAAGATATTAATTTTAATTATAAAGAGAAAACTTTGCAAAGACTTGAGATATTTAGCAAAGAAAGTGGCATTAGTTTAAGTAAGGCTATGGTTATTAATTCTCAAAATTATCCAAGTATCTTGGAATTAATAGATAAACTTGATGTTTATATTAAAAATATAAATGATTTTTCTTTGATACATGGGGATTTTTGTTTTTCAAATATTATGTATGATTTTAGAGCTAACGCAATTAAAACTTTTGATCCAAGGGGTCTTGATTTTAGTGGAAAAATAACATCTTATGGAGATAAAAATTATGATTTTGCTAAATTAGTTCATTCTATTTTTGGACTTTATGATTTTATTACCGCAGGCTTTTTTGAATGTAAATTTCATAATAATGAGATAGAGTTTTTTATAGAAGAAGATGATAATATTTTAGATATTCAAGAAGTATTTTTAAGTATATTTGATATTAATGATAATATCAAAGCTTTAACTTTACATTTATTTTTATCTATGTTGCCTTTACATAATGATTTGAAAGAAAAACAAATGGCCTTTTTAGCTAATACTTTTATACTTTATGATAAATTTTTTAAGAAAAAACAATGATTATTATTTTTCCTATGGCAGGGCTTAGCAGTCGTTTTACTAAAGCAGGTTATGATAAACCTAAATATATGCTTGATTTAAGAGGATATAGTGTATTTTATCATGTTGTTAATAGTTTTAAAAGATATTTTAATGAATTTGAGTTTCTTTTTATATATAGAGATATTCAAGATACTAAAAATTTCATACAAAAAGAGTGTAAAAAGTTAGGTTTATTATCTTATCAAAGTGTCAAACTTGATAAAGAAACTTTAGGACAAGCTCATACAGTTATGCTTGGACTAAAAAAGGCGAATATAAGCGATAATGAAAGTATTTTAATTTTTAATATCGATACTTTTAGACCCAATTTTTCTTTGCCAACTATTTTGGATTTATCCAAAATTGATGGATATCTAGAAGTATTTGAAGCCGAGGGAGACCAATGGAGTTTTGTATTAACTGATGAAAATGATCGTGTTATTAAAACTACAGAAAAAGAAAGAATTTCAAGTCTTTGTAGTAGCGGGCTTTATTATTTTAAAAGTGTATTAGAATTTAAACAAACATTTGATATAATGAGAGATAAAAATGATTTAAGCAAAAATGAGTTTTATATAGCCCCTATGTATAATTATCTTATAAAAAAAGGTTTGCTTATCAAATATCATATAATTTCGTTAGATGAAATTGTATTTTGTGGAACACCAGATGAATATGAAAATTTAATTCAAAAAAGAGGTTAAACTATATGAAGAGATTAGCTATACATCTTTTTGGTTTTGTTAGAACTTTTAAAGATACTTATGATAATTTTAAATTAAATATTTTGAATATTAATATGCAAGATTATGAAATTGATATATTCATCCATACTTGGGACAAATATAATTCTAATAATACTTTAAAAGAAAAATTCGATTTATGGCATAAAGATTTAGATTATTATCCAACTATGAATGAAAAAAAACTAACACAAGATGATATAATATTGATTAATCACATATATAAACCAAAAAAAATACTGATTGAAACACTAGAAGAAGGTGTTTATGGTCATCCTATTACTCTTGATAAAGTTTCTAATTTAAGAAAAGCTTATGAAAAAGAAAATAATTTTAAATATGATGCATTTTTGTATACACGTTGTGATATAATGTTTAAAACTCCTATTAGAATTTTAGGATATATTAATTATTGGAAAGATAATGCAATTTTAGATACTAAAATAATTTGGTGCGGTCATTCTTCTTTTTCAAGAATGGCTATAGCAGATCCTAGAATAGTCACGGAATGCAATATTTTTTGGTTTACTAAATATGATATAAATGCTAATGATATGTATCATCATTGTCCTAATAATATTAATAAATTTTTATGGATTCCAATTGATTATTTGTTAAACAGAGATTTTAAAATATGGAGAGAAAAATATATTGATTATAGAGCTAATGAATTGACTTATATTAGAAAAGATGTTCTAATAAAAAAAGATGATGAAATATTAAAATTAAAATTACGTAATGAAGATTTGGAAAATAATTGGACTAAAAAAACAACTTTGGAATTAGCTAATTTAGAACAAGATTTAATTATTAAAAAATTACAAAGTAAAAAACTTGCTAAATCTTTAGGAATAAAAATAAATATGGATTACTCTAGAGTTATTTTCATTCAAACCAATTCAGCTATACAAAGAATTCAAAATCATCTTGCTTATAAATTGGGTCAAGTTATAATAGATAATTCAAAAAGTCTATGGGGTTATATAAGAATGTTTTATGTTTTATCCTATATAAAAGATAAACATAAAAAAGAACAAGTAGGTTATCAAAATTCAATAAAAGATAACCCTAATTTAATTTTACCTCCTTTAGAAACTTATCCTGATTATAATGAAGCTTTAAAATTAAAAAATAGTTTTACTTATAAATTAGGTCAAGCTCTTATACAAGCTAATAAAAATTGGTACAGGGGGGGGGTATATCAAGTTTTTTCTTCAAGATGTGCCTAAATTAAAAAAGGAAGTAAGGCAATCAACAAAATAATTTTTATTTAAAAATTTAAGATTGATTATATAACAATACTATATAATAATAACTTAATTTTTAATATTTAAATAATAAAATTTTCAAGGAAATCTTAATGTATAATCGCAATTCGGCTATACAAAGAATAAAAAATCATCTTGCTTATAAATTAGGTCAAGCGATGATTGATTTTAATACTAATGGGGGGGGGTACATAACATTATGTAAAAAACTTTATCTTATAAAAAAACAACATAAAAAAGAACAAAAAATTTATCAAGAAACTATACAAGTATTTCCTCAACTTCAATATCCTGCTTTAGAAACATGTAATGATTACGAACAAGCTTTAAAATATAAATTTCACTTATCTTATATGCTAGGCGAGGTTTTAATCAAAGCTTATCAAACTTGGTATAAAGGGGGTGGATTTAAGTTAAAAAATGATATTAAAAGAGTTAATAAAGAATTTCAAATTTTTAAAGAAATATTTAAAGAATTTCATCAAATCAATGTTAGTATGCTTCAAGGATTAATAAAAAATAAACAATTACTTCTTAAAGAATTTCAAAGAATAAAAAATATATTAAAAATTCATCAAGATTATAAAGCTATACTTGATAATATTTTTCATAATTTTATTTATTTTATACAAAATTTTGATCTTATAGAAGAATGGTTATTATCAGATGATTTTTATGAAAAATATAAAAAAGAAAATCATCCTTATCCTTCTTTACTTGATCCTAAAAAACTTAATGATAAAAATGAAAAAATTAATTATCACACTATACCAGCTGAGCTTGCATGGGAAATGAATTTACCTTTGCCGGATAATTATGAGTTTGTGTGGTTAGGTGGACATGGAACAGGAACTGAAGCTTTAAAGACATTTTTTTTGTATAATAATGTTGTTATTCCAGACAATTATTTAAATTATGAAACAGGATTGCAAAGATATCAATATGCTTTAAATTTATTATTAAGTGATACTGATTATATTAAGGCTATACGTTTAAAAGATTATTATTTTCATGATTTTGAAAAATTTTGCAAGTTAATTCAAAAAAAATGTAAATTTATTTTTCAAATAAGAGATTATTTTGAAATATTTACTTGTTATATTAACCATAGAAGCAGAAAATCTGATGCAGTGATGAAATTTAATTTAGAAAGTAATTTGGATGAAGTTTTTGATCGTTTTTATTATTTTTCAAGTGGAGAAAATCATCCAATTAGTTTAAATTTAAAAAATTTTCTTTCTTGGAATATACTACATCAAGATATGGGATTTAGAACTTGCATAATGGAATATTCTATGTTGCAAAATTTTGATAATGTTTTAAGCGTATGTTATATTGACATGAAAGATATTGTAGGAGATAATACAAAAATTACTATGGAAAAAATATGTAATTTTTTAAATATAATTTATCATCCTAATTATAATTATAATAATAATATTATAGGCGATTTGAAAATTATATTTCCATTAACTTTAGATATTTCGCAAATTACTTCATCAAATGTGGAATTGTTGATTGTAGAATTTGATTTTATATTTGATAGCAATTTATATGATGATATTACATTAAAAATTATTTGTTCTAAGATGTTTAAAATTTTAATTAAAAAATCTGATTTAGAGTTAATGGATAATTTTGTAATAGAAAAATTACAGTCATATTTTTATTATTTTGATGCAGCGTTAAATGATAAATTAATTCAAGAAAAACAACAAATAAGAATCAAAGAGCAGCAGTATTTAGATATTTATAAGCAGGATGTTTATAGAAGAAAAAAATTGCAAGAAATGATGAATTATGAAATAACTCATATTAAACAACATCGTCCCGATATAGTTGCTTCTTGGAAATACTATCAAGAATTTGAAAAAATGTGTGAGGAGTTAGATGGATAATTATTTCGAATAAATTTTTAAATAAAACTAAAAATTAAGAAACAAAATACTATAATAGACAAATTAAAACTAAATAAAGGATAAGAAAAATGAATCTTGGAGATTTTACAAATTTGGCAAAACATTATCATAATAGACCTGCTTATAATCCTATGCTAATTGAAAAGCTTGTTAGATGTATCAATGATTCTAATAAGCCTACTAAAGATTTAAAAGTTGTTGAAGTGGGTGCTGGTACTGGCAAATTTACAAAGATTCTTGCGGAAGAATTTAAACTCAATATTACAGCTGTAGAACCTAATGATAATATGAGAGAAGAAGGCATAAAATTTACCCAAAATTGTTCTAATTTAACATGGAAAAAAGGTAGTGGTGAAGAAACTGGAATCGAAAGCAATGTTGCTGATTGGGTAATTATGGCAAGTTCATTTCATTGGACAGATTCTAAAAAATCACTTCCTGAATTTAATCGTATATTAACAGGGGGGGGGTATTTCACTGCCATTTGGAATCCTCGCTACATTGTAGAAGGTTCACTTTTTGATGAAATTGAAAAGGAAATTAAGCATATTGTACCAGAGCTTGCTCGTGTAAGTAGCGGTTTGCAAAATGCAAAAAAATGGGAAGAAATCCTTGTTTCAACAGGAGATTTTAAAGATTGCTTTTTTATGGAGTGTGATTATAAAGAATTTTGGGATAAAGAGCGTTATCTTGGAGCTTGGCACTCTGTAAATGATATACAAGCACAAGCTGGCGAAAAAAGATGGAAAGAAATTTTAGAAATGATAAGTGCTAAAATTTCTAATATCCAAACAATTGAAATGCCTTATAAAATAAGAGCTTGGACGGCTAAAAAGGCATAATTTGTAATTCTTTGTATTCGTCATTTGTGTTAATATTTGATGAATATAAGGAATTGATAAATTATGGAAAAATTAGTAGAAAATAAATGGGATTATACTAAACATGCTAAATTTTATAGCTATAGACCAAATTATGCTCCAAAAACTATAGATATGTTAATTAAGTTAATAGGTAAAAAAGATATTAGAGTGGCTGATATTGGTGCAGGGACTGGGAATTTAAGTATTATGCTTTTAGAAAGAGGATGTGAAGTCATATCTGTAGAACCAAACGACGCTATGCGTGAAATTGGTGTAGATAGAACCAAAGGAGAAAATATTACTTGGGTTCGTGCTGTTGCAAATAATTCAACTTTAGAAAGTGGTACTTTTGATTGGGTAACTTTTGGCAGTAGTTTTGATGTAATTGATAGAAATGAATCTTTACAAGAAGCTTATCGTTTATTAAAAAAAGAAGGTTATTTTACTTGCATGTGGAATCATAGAGATTTGAATGATCCTATACAAAAAATAGCTGAAGATACTATTTTGGAATTTGTGCCAAATTATACTAGAGGAACAAGAAGAGAAGATCAAAGACCTGTTATAGAAAATCGTAAAGATCTTTTTGATAATATTGTATACACTGAAGAAGATTTTTATTTTCATCAAAGTATAGAAAATTATATTAATGCATGGAAAAGTGTAAAAAATAAATATTGGGACGTAGCAACAAAAGAAGGTGAAGAACTTTTAAATAATATTATGAATAAAATTAAAGAAAGACTTCCAAAAGAATTTAGCATCAAATATACTACAAGAACTTGGAGTGCTAAAAAAATATAATTTAATTTTTCAAGGAGTATAAAGATTTATGGATAATGGTAAAGTAATATGGATATCTGGATTAGCTGGTGCTGGAAAAACTACCATAAGTCAAGGTTTATATAATAAAATTAAAGCAAAATATCCTTATACGATTTTATTAGATGGAGACGTGATTAGAGAAATCTTACAAGAATATGGATATTCTAGAGAAGCAAGATTAATGTCTGCTAAAAAAATTTCGTCTTTATGCTCCTTTTTAGCTAAAAACAATATGATTGTTATTTGTGCAACTATATCTTTATTTGAAGAAATTTATTTATTAAATAGAAATACTATTAAAAATTATTTTGAAGTTTTTGTTGATTGTCCTATGGAGGAGCTTATTTCAAGGGATCAAAAAGGTTTGTATTCTGGTGCTTTAAAAGGTGAAATTAAAGATGTTGTGGGTATTGATATAAAATATACTAAACCTAATGCTCATTATGTTATAGATAATAGTTCAAAAACTGATTTAGAAAAGAAAATTGATAATTTATATAATGAAGTTGAATTATTTTTCAATAGGAAAGGTTAATAATGAATATTGTATATATAGCTATGTCAGCTGATTTAATACATCCTGGTCATATAAATATTATGAAGTTAGCAAGAGAATATGCTGATAAAATTCAAGGTAAAGTTGTATTAGGCTTATTAACTGATTCTGCTATTGCATCTTATAAACGACTTCCTTATATGAATTATGAGCAACGTAAAATTATTGTTGAAAGTATAGGTTTTATTGACGAGGTTATAGCTCAAAATACTTTAAGTTATAGGGAAAATATTATTAAGTTAAAACCTAAATTTGTTATTCATGGCGATGATTGGAAAGAAGGTCCTCAAAAAAAAGAGAGAGCAAATGTTATTGCTTTATTAAAAGAATTAAAATGTGGTGAACTTATAGAACCAAAATATACTCAAGGTATTAGTTCAACTCAGCTTAATCAAAATGCGAAGTCTTTAGGTATTACAACTAATGCTAGATTGTCTTTATTAAGACGTTTAATTGATGCTAAAAAACCTTTAAGAATTTTAGAAACTCATTCAGCAATTTCTGCGTTAATTGCTGAAAATAGCTTTGTTAATAAAAATGGTATGAAAATAGAATTTGATGGTTTTTGGTCTAGTTCTTTAACTGATTCAACAAGTAGAGGAAAGCCTGATATTGAAGCTGTAGAATTATCAAGTCGTTTAAATACTGTAAATGAGATATTTGAGGTAACATCAAAACCTTTGATTTATGATGCTGATACAGGTGGGAAATTAGAACACTTTGTTTTTACTGTAAGAAGTCTTGAAAGAATAGGTGTTTCTGCTGTAATTATCGAAGATAAAATAGGCCTAAAAAAGAATTCTTTGCTTGGAAATGATGTGATTCAAAATCAAGATAGTATAGAAGATTTTTGTAATAAAATTCAAGCAGGAAAAAAAGCACAAATAACAGATGATTTTATGATTATTGCTAGGATAGAATCTTTGATTTTAGATAAAGGTATAGAAGATGCTTTACAAAGAGCTTTTGCGTATATAAAAGCAGGTGCAGATGGGATAATGATTCATTCTAGACATAAAGATGGAAATGAAATTATAGAATTTCTTAAACAGTTTAGATTAAAAGAACAAGATATCCCTGTTGTTGTTGTACCTACTAGTTTTAATGAGATTAAAGCTAGTGATTTAGCAGCTTATGGAGTTAATATAGTAATATATGCTAATCATATGCTTAGAGCTTCTTTTGTTGCAATGCAAAATGTGGCAAAAGAAATTTTAGAGAATGACAGAAGTAAAGAATCAGAAGATAAATGTATGAAAGTTGATGAAATTTTAAATCTTATTCCAGGAACGATTTAATGCTTGATATGACTTTATTTGGAGAAGCTTTAAAAAAAATGGGATGTTTTCAATTTAGCGGGGTCCCTTGTTCTTATCTTTCTCCTATGATTAATTATGCTATTAATGAAAATTCTTTTATTATGTCTAATAATGAAGGTGATGCTACAGCTATAGCTACAGGAATAAGCTTAGCAAATATGAAACAAAAAGATAAATTTGGCGTTGTATTAATGCAAAATAGCGGATTAAGCAATGCTTTATCTCCTCTTACTTCTTTAAATGATACCTTTGAAATTCCTATTTTAGGTTTTGTTTCTCTTAGAGGAGAAAGAGATATGCAAGGCAAAAATACTGATGAGCCACAACATGAACTTTTAGGAATTATTACAGATCGTTTATTGAAAACTTGTAATATTGCTTATGATTTTTTATCTCAAGATTATGATCAAGCTATTAAACAATTAAATGTAGCACATGATTATTTAAAAAAACAAAAATCTTATTTTTTTATAGTTAAAAACAATACTTTTAAAAAATGTTCTTTAACTGATTCTAAGTCTTTGTTGGAAAATCAAGATCAAGAAATCATTGAGCAAAATCACAATACAGTGAAGTTGCAAGTGCAAAGGATTGAAATTTTAAAATATTTAAGTGATTTTTCTTATAAAAATAATATCGCATTATTTGCTACTACAGGAAAAACAGGTAGAGAATTATATGAAATTCAAGATACGGAAAATCAATTATATATGGTAGGTTCAATGGGGTGTGTTAGTTCTTTAGCTTTAGGAGTATCTTTACAAAATTTTAAAAAAGTCATTGCAATTGATGGAGATTCTGCTTTATTGATGAGGATGGGAGCTTTAAGTACTAATGCTTATTATTCTAAACTTAATAATAAAGGAAATTTTTGTCATGTATTATTAGATAATGAAAGCCATGATAGTACAGGAGGACAATTTAATCTTTCCCCATTTGTAAATTTTTCAAAAATAGCTTATTCTTGTGGCTATGAAAAGATTTTTATTATAAATTCATTTGATGATTTAGCACAAGCGCTTAATTTTTTTCTTGATCGCGAACAAGGTGGAGCTATTTTAATTTATATTAAAATTTTAAAAGGTAGTAAAGAAAATTTAGGAAGACCTAAGGTTACACCTAAGCAAGTTGCATTAAGAATAGCACAATTTTTAATTAGGGATGAACATGAATAATTTTAAGTATTTTAACCCAGTTAAAATTAATTTTAATTTTTCTTATGAAAATGTTTTGGATAGTTTAAAAACAGATTCTATTTTATTACTTACTTCTCAAAGTTTTTATAAAAAGGGATTAACTAAAGTTTTAGAAGAAAAACTTGGAAGTCGTCTAAAAGGTTTGATTTATAATGTTTTACCTAATCCAGAAATTAATTACGCTGAGTTGATTAAAAAAGATTATAAAGGCTATAAAGAAATAGTAGCTTTTGGTGGTGGAAGTGTTTTAGATTTGGCTAAATATTTTAGTGTATCAGGCGATATTATTAGAAATGGTGTAGAATTAAATATATCAGATTCTTCTTCATTTATACCTATTTATGCTATTCCAACTACAGCAGGCACGAGTAGTGAATTAACTAAATGGGCTACTTTGTGGGATACTCCAAATAATATAAAATTTTCACTATCTAATGATAATTTATATTGTAAAGAAGCTTTTTATGATCCGAATTTATTTTTAAATATTCCAAGAGAACTTACTATACATACAGCTTTAGATGCTCTTTCTCATTCTATAGAATCAATTTGGAACAAAAATTCTAATCTTATATCTACTTATCATGCAATTAAAGCTATAGAATTGATCTTAGAATATTTACCAAAATTACAAAATAATTTAAATTCTAAGGAGCTAAGATTAAAAATTATTTTAGCAAGTATCCATGCTGGTTTGGCTTTTTCAAATACCCAAACAGCATTAGCTCATGCTATAAGTTATCCAATTACTATGAAATTAGGTCTTTCTCATGGACTAGCTTGTAGTTTTACTATTCCTATTTTATTAGAATGTATTAATGATATAGATACAAATAATGTTTTATCACCTTATAAAGAACAAATTATTGCTTTGTTTCATGCTTTAAATATTTCTATAGAATTGAAAAATTATGGGATAACTCAAGAATTTATTGAAAATATTTTTAATAATTTAAATTCTAGAGCAAAAAATGGTATGTTTGATTTAGAATTGACTAAAAGAAAGTTGTTATCTTTATGTTAAATTGTAATTATGAAATATTATGCAACATCAAAAAAACTTATTATTAATGTTAAAAATTTTTATCATGTAATTTTTTTTACTCTGTTTAAAAGGGGTAAAAAAAATGATATTTTTTTAGGTTGGGGAAGGAAAAAATCAGGTTTTAAAGCTATAGCTTTAGCTAAAAAATATAATGCTAAATATTTGCTTTTAGAAGATGGTTTTATACGTTCTTTAAATTTGGGGGTGGAAAATTCCCCTAGTTTTAGTTTGCTTTGTGATGATATAGGCATGTATTATGATGCAAATTCTCCTTCAAAACTTGAAAATATTTTAAATACTTATGCATTTAAAGATGAAGAAATCTTGCAAGCTAAAAAAGCTATTAAACTTATAAAAGAATATCAAATTACTAAGTATAATAATAATTTAAAGGTCCCAAGTCATTATTTTCCAAAAAATGATGAAAAACGTATTTTAATTATTACCCAAATAGCTTATGATGCCTCACTTGAATTTGGTCTTGCTCAAAAATTTTCAACTTTAGATATGATACAAGATGCTATTAAAGAAAATCCTGATTCTACTGTTTATATTAAAATACATCCTGATGTTTTAAGTGCTAAAAAACAAAGTGATTTTAATCTTGATGTTTTGCCTAAAGAATGTGTAATTATTAGTGAAAATTTTAATCCTTTTAGTTTGCTTAAATATTTTCATAAAGTTTATACTAAAACTTCTGGAATGGGTTTTGAAGCTTTGCTTATGGGATGTGAATGTGTGTGTTATGGTATGCCTTTTTATGCAGGGTGGGGTTTAACAAAAGATAAACAAAAATGCCAAAGAAGGATTAAAAAAAGAAGTTTTGAAGAAATTTTTTATGCTGCTTATATAATGTATACTCGATATTTTAATCCTTATTTAAACCAAAAAAGCGATATTTTTGATACGATTAAAACTTTAGCAAAATATAAAATCATAGAAAATGATAATTCTAATAGACTTATCATGTTTGGTTTTAGTTTGTGGAAAAAACATTTTATAAAACCTTTTTTTAAAGCTAAAAATAATAAAATTATTTTTCTAAATTCTTTAAAAACTTTAAATAAATTAAAATTAAAAGAAGGGGATAAATTTTTTATTTGGGGTAGAAGATTTGATTTTAATGAGCTTAAAAATCTTCTTTTGAAAAAAGCTCAAAATGAAGGCTTAGAAAATTTTATTCCAAAAATTGCTTTAGTAGAAGATGGTTTTATTCGTTCTGTTTCCTTAGGATCTGATCTTACGCGACCATTTTCGCTCATTGTTGATAATAAAGGACTTTATATAGATCCTAATAGACCAAGTCAACTAGAAGATATTTTGCAAAATGAAATTTTTGATGATAAAATGCTAAATAGGGCAAAAAATATTATAAATCTTATACTTGAAAATAAATTTTCAAAATATAATGTCATGTCTCACAAGGATTTAAAAATTAAGACTCAAAAAGGACAAAAAATCATTTTAATTCCCGCTCAGGTTGAAGATGATGCCTCGATGATTTTAGGTGGTTGCGGTTTATCAACTTTGGATTTGCTTAAAGAAGTGCGTGCTAAAAATCAAAATGCTTATATTGTTTTTAAGCCTCATCCTGATGTATTAAGCGGTAATCGTAAGGGCTTAAAAGATGAAAGGCTTATTTTAAGGTATTGTGATGAAATCATTAAAGATTGTAGTATTGATAGTGCTATAAAAATTGCTGATGAAATTCATACTATAACTTCTACAAGTGGTTTTGATGCGCTTTTAAGATCTAAAAAAGTTTTTACTTATGGTATGCCTTTTTATGCAGGGTGGGGTTTAACAAAAGATAAACAAACATGTCAAAGAAGAAAGAGAAAATTAAATCTTGAGGAACTCGTAGCAGGATCTTTAATCATGTATCCACGTTATATTCATCCTTATACTAAAACTTTATGCGAAATTGAAGTTTGTTTAGATATAATGTTTCATTTACAAAAAGATTATTTTTCAAAAAAATATATAAAATTAATAATTAATTTAAAAACTTTAATGCTTAGAAAAATAAGAAGAATTTATGAATTTTTGGTAAATAAATGAGATTTAGTGACAAAATTAAAAAAGAATTTAGTGATAAAAATGTTTTACTTTTGCAAGGTCCTGTAGGGAATTTCTTTCATAAACTTGCTATAAAAATGCAAAAAAATAAAACTAAAGTTTTTAAATTAAATTTTAATGGTGGAGATTTTTTTTTCTATCCAAGTGGTATACGATGTAAATGTCATGAAGTAGAGCTTGAAAATTTTTATGAAAATTTTTTAAAAACTAAAAAAATTGATGCTATTATTATGTATAATGATTGTCGTATTATCCATGCTAAAGCTATTAAAATAGCTAAACGATTAAATCTTGCAATTTGGATTTTTGAAGAGGGGTATTTAAGACCTTATTGCATTACTTTGGAGCAAAATGGGGTTAATGCTAATTCTTTTTTGCCTAAAGACAAGAATTTTTATCTTTACCAAAATATTTGTACAAAAGACAGTATCAAAGAAATTCCTGGTAGTTTTAAATTTATAGCTTTTGATGCTTTTTTATATTGGTTATTTGCTTTTCTTTTAGCCCCATTTTTTAATAATAAGCTTCATCATAGAACTTTATATCCTTTTGAGTTTTTATTTTGGTTTAGATCTTTATATAGAAAATATCTTTACAAAATTACAGAAAAAAAACTCAATAAAAAAATTTATAATTTAGATAAAAAATATTTTTTAGCAATTTTACAAGTTTATAATGATACCCAAATTAAATATCATTATAAAAAAAGCATAGAATATTTTATAGAAGAAATCATACTTTCTTTTGCAAATCATGCAAGGGCTAAGTCTTATCTTGTTTTTAAGCATCATCCTATGGATAGAGGATATAAAAATTATACAAGATTGATACAAAATTTAAGTCAAAAATATCATGTTGAAGGTAGGGTTTTATATGTGCATGATACGCATTTGCCAACCCTTTTAAAAAAAGCTTTAGGTTGCATTACTATTAATTCCACAGTAGGTTTTAGTGCTATTTTAGAAGGATGTCCAACTAAGGTTTGTGGGAATGCTTTTTATGATTTTGAGGGTTTAACTTATCCTAGGAAATTGCAGTTTTTTTGGAGAGAAGCCCATGCTTATAAACCCAATCCTATTTTAACAATTAATTTTAAAGCTTATCTTTTACAAACTAATCAATTTAATGGTAATTTTTATAAAAATTCTTTTTTGAATAAATAAGAGTAAAAAAGCTTCATTAAGAGAATTTTTAAAGTACAACTGTTATAATTTAAACTAAAAACGTATATGTATAGAGAAGTATTTTATATAGCAGGATATGATCCTAAAAGTTATAGATTTTATTATGATTTGTTTAAAAAAAATTTAAAAGAATACTCTTATCAATTCAATCTTAAAGCAACTATGCATAAAATTGAAAAAAATGAGAATTTTCCTTTCTTTAAAATTTTTTGTGAAAACGTCCAAACTAAATACCATTTTTTAGTATGGAATGATATTGTTAAACAAAACTGGTCGCAAAATTATAAAGATGCTTTGCTAGATTGTTATAGTTTTTTTAGAATTTATACTCTTACAGGTCTTTTTATTAAATTTGCAAAAGAATCAATTTACCAACTTATTACAGGTTATTATCCTTTTTTTTATGTGCTTTTTTCTTTGTTATTTTCTATGATCTTAGCTTTAGGAACTTTTGTTTTTTTGCAAAATCATATACCTATTTTTTTTGCTGTATTAATAGGAATTTTTTTAGGATTTTTGCTTAATCGTTTTTTGTTTAAAATGGGTAAAAAACTTGGTGTATTTTGGATAGCAAGGATTTGTGCTTTTTGTGCTACTTGGAAGGATAAAAAAAAAGGTGCAATGGAAGAAAGAATAAAACTTTTTGCACATACTATAATAGATAAATTAGAGCAAAATAAAAATAAACAAGATTATGAGCTTATTTTAGTAGCCCATAGTGTTGGAACTATAGTTTGTATAGAAGTTTTAGAACATATTTTAAAACAAATAGATCAAACTTTGCTTACTAAACTAAAAATTCTTACTTTAGGAGAATGTATTCCTTTGGTAAGTTATCAAAAAAATGCTAATAAATTTAGAGAAAAGCTTGAATTTATCTCAAGATTTGATTTAAAATGGTATGATTATACATCTATTATTGATGGTGCTTGTTTTCCACAAGTAGATTTTTTTCGTACAAGTAAAGTAAATGCTAGATTTGCTCCAGTATTTTTAAATGCTAAATTTCATACTTTGTATGAAAAACATGAATATAAAAAAATAAAAAGAGATAAAAACAAAGCACATTTTTTATATCTTTATAGTGCTAAAATTAAAGGTGATTACGATTTTTTTTCTTTTATTGTTGCACCTAAATTTTTAGAAGAAAAGGTAAAAATATGAATCAATGCCCATTTTTTCCAAAACCTTATAAAAACAAGGCTTCAACGCTTTTAACTTTTTTATTAAAACGCAGATCTTGGCTTGATGGACTTTATGAACGTAGTTATAAAATGCAAACAGGTTATGTTAAAATGCCCAATTTTGATCTTTATGTTGTTAATAATACTAAAGAAGTGAAAAGAATCATGGTAAATGAAGTAAGACAATTTCCCAAAAGTGCCTTTTTGCATGAGCTTTTAAGTCCACTTTTAGGAGAAAGTATTTTTACTACAAATGGAGATGTTTGGAAAAAACAAAGAGAGCTTTTACGCCCAAGTTTTGAAATGACAGGGATTAATAAAGTATTTAATCTCATGAAAGATGCAGCAGCTGATATGATGCAACGTTTTGATAAATATCCTAATAATGCCATTATAGAAGTAGATGAGGCCATGACTTTTGTGACTGCAGATGTTATTTTTCGTACTATTATGTCTTCAAAACTTGACGAAGAGCAAGGTAAAAAAATTTTAAATGCTTTTGTAACTTTTCAAGAACAAACCGTGCACACTGCCATGCGCCGTATGTTTCATTTTCCAAAGTGGTTTTCTTATATTTTAGGTGATCGTAAACGTGCTAAAGCTGGAGAGCTTATTAGGCAAGTTTTAAAGGATATAGTAAAACCAAGATATGATAAGGCTAATGAAGCAAATCAAGAAGAATTTAAAGATATTTTATCTTCTTTGCTTTTGGTGGTGGATGCACAAACTAATAAACGTTTTTCTTTTGAAGAAATTTTAGATCAAGTGGCCATGCTTTTTTTAGCAGGTCATGAAACAACAGCTAGTTCTTTAACATGGACTTTGTATTTATTAAGTCTTTATCCTAAAGACCAAGAAAAAGCTTATGAAGAGCTTTGTGAAATTTTGCAAAATAAAGATATTGAAATTGTGCATTTAAAACAGTTTAAATATTTAATTAATATTTTTAAAGAATCTTTAAGGCTTTATCCACCTGTAGGATTTTTTGCAAGAGAAGCTAAGCAAGATACGCAAATTCGAGATAAATTTATTAAAAAGGGATCAGGAGTGGTGATTGCTCCTTGGCTTATACACAGGCATGAAAAATTTTGGAGTGATCCTAATGGCTTTAATCCTTCTCGTTTTGAGCATGAATATCAAAAGGACGCATATTTACCTTTTGGAGTAGGTGAAAGGATTTGCATAGGGCAAGGTTTTGCTATGCAAGAAGCCATTTTAATTTTAGCAAATATTTTAAGGGTTTATAAATTAGAGCTTGAAGAAGGTTTTGTGCCTGATGTAGTAGGTAGATTGACTGTACGTTCAGCTAATGGAATGAGAATTAAATTTACTAAAAGAAAAGCATGAAAAGTGTTAATACTAAAGTGTCTAAGAACCCTCGTATAAAAACGAATTTTAAAGAGAAGTTAGCAGGAACTATTTTACTTTGTGCTATAGTGCCTTTAGCAGTTTTAGGATATATTTTTATTGTAATAGTAGGAATTTTTTTCAATACAGCTCGTGCAAGACAAGGCGTAAGAGCTTTAGATCATTTTGTTAATGCAAGTTTGTTTAATGGATATGCTTGGGAAAGTGTTTCTTCTCATGCATGGCGTCAGAGAAATCATAAAAAATGGGCTAAGCTTGTTATAAAAATTACAGATTTTTTTCAAAAAGATCATTGTAAAAGAGCAAATAAGAGAGAACAACCTGTTGTAGATTTTATACTTTCAAGAAATTTAGACAAGCAAACTATAGGAAATTAGTTTATATTATAGCTACTATAGCAATAGCAAATCCATTATCGTGTGAAATGCTAAGTGAACTTTCTTGAATATTAAAATCGTGTATAAGTTTTTGAGAGTATTGAAGTTTAGGAGCATTTCTTTTGTCTTTTGATATTTGTATATCAAAAAAAGTGCATAATTCACAAATTCCAAGTCCTAAAGCTTTACTAGCAGCTTCTTTAGCAGCCCAAAGACCTGCTAAAGTTGCCGGGTTTTTAACTAGTATTTGTTCTTGCGGACTTAAGAATTTATCTAAGAAATTTTTACCATGTCTTGTATGAATTTTTTCTATTCTAGAAATACAAACAATATCACAGCCCACACGCATTAAGAAACTACAAAATCCGTAAAATAAACATTTTTAATGAAACCATCAGTTAAAATTTCATTGATTTTTCCAACGAGTTCATCTTTTAAGCGTTCTTTGCCTTTTTGAGTACTAACTTCCTCAAAGGTTTTAGCTGTAAGCGTGCGGATGATAATATCGCGAATTATAGGTACTTTTTTATCTAGTTCAGGTTTTAAAAGTTCACTATTTTGTTCTAATTCTATGGTGCATTTTACATATCTTGAGCCACTATCACTAAGTAAATTTAAAGTAAAAGGATCAAGCGGATACATAGGACCTATATCAGCAAAATCGCTACCACGTTGAGTGGGAGTTGAAATTTTAGGTTTATCAGCTTTGATTTCTTCTTTTGGAGCTTCTTTAACTTCGCTTTCATCGTGTGAGCTACTAGAAATAAGCCAAGCAATTACACCCATAATGCTAAGAAGTAAGACAAAAAGCAAAATAACAATAATAATTACAAGCGATCCGCCTTTTTGCTTTTTTTCTTCATTTTTTAATTCTTCATCCATAAATTTTTCCTTTATTTTAGTGAAATTAATGTAAAATTGTAGCAAAAATTTCTTTCGTATCCAAATTCAGTTTCATGAAGATATAAAATTGGTAGATTTAAAAAATGGTTTAAAGGAAGATTATGCTTGATGTTATTTTTAGAGAATATGATATACGTGGACTTTATGGCACGCAATTAAATGAAAAAAGTGTTAAAGCCATAGGTTTTTGTTTGGGACAAGTCATGCTTGAAAAAGCTTGTAAAAATGTGAGTGTGGGTTATGATGCAAGATATAGTGCAAATGAGCTTTTTGGATATTTAGTTAGTGGGCTTAATAAAGCAGGAATTAAAGTTTATGATATAGGATTAGTTCCAACTCCATTGGGATATTTTAGTCTTTATGAGGGTTTAAAATTTGATGCTAATATTATGATCACAGGATCTCATAATCCAAAAGATTATAATGGATTTAAAATCACTATAGACAAAGAAAGTTTTTTTGGTGCAAAATTAAAAGCATTTTCAAAAGAAGTTTATAAACATTTAGATGATGAAATCGAGCAAAATGTAAAAGCTGAAAAATATGATATTTTAAGTGTTTATCTTAATTTTATGTGTGAGCAATTTGCCTTTTTAAAAGATTTAAATTGTAAATTTGTGGTTGATTGTGCTAATGGGGCAGCTGGGGTTGTAGTTGAACCTTTAATCAAAGCTTTAAATTTAAAAGCCCATGTGATGTTTGCAAATGCTAATGGACAATTTCCAAATCATGATCCTGATCCAACACAAGAAGAAAATTTAAATGCTATAAAAGAGTTTTTAAATCAAAATCAAGAATATACCTTAGCCTTTGCTTTTGATGGGGATGCTGATAGGATGATACTTTTAAGTAAAACTCATGTATTTTGTGGGGATGAACTTTGTTATTTATTTGCAAAAAATATTCCTAACCCTCGTATTTTAGGTGAAGTAAAATGTTCTAAAAATCTTTTTGATGAAGTGGCTAAATTTGGTACTATTTTTATGGGAAAAACAGGACATTCTAATATTAAAAAAATGATGAAAGAAAAAGATATTGATTTAGCAGCTGAGGTAAGTGGGCATATTTTCTTTAAACACAGATATTTTGGTTATGATGATGGAATTTATGCATTTTTAAGAGTTTTAGAACTTGTTCATAAGGGCTTTGATTTAGAAGGTATGATCAAAGCTTTGCCAAAACTTTATACTACTCCAGAAATTAAAATTCCTGTTAATGAAGAAGAAAAATTTCAACTTGTAGAGGAATTTAAAAAAGAGCTTGAAAAAGGGGCTTTAAAAGGAGTTAAAAGCCTTTGTGAGATTGATGGGGCTAGGATAGATTTTGGGGATGGTTGGGCTTTATTGCGTGCTTCTAATACCAGCCCTTATTTAATAACACGTTTTGAAGCTAATTCTTTAACACGGGCAAAAGAACTCGAAAATGCTGTATTTTCTTTATTTAATGAGATAAAGGCTAGGTTTAAAGCAGAATAATTTTAGCTTAAATATTTTTAATATATAAAATGAGTATCTTTAAAATTATTATTTAAATATGCTCATTTTATTTAAAAATAGACTTTTTAGACTTTATTTTTTTTCAGATTTTCTAATAATTCTTCTATATTGTAAATTCCTCTATATTCTGGTGTTAAAAGGTGGATTAAAATATCACCTAAATCAATAACACTCCATTCTTCACTACTTTCTATGTGTAAAAACTCTTCACCTTTTGCTTTAAGTTTGATTTGGAGTTCATCAATCAAAGATAAAGCATGTTTTTCTCCTAAAGTTGTACCAATAATAACGTATTTTACAAAATATTCTTGTTTGCTCATATCAATAATTTTGATATCTTCGGTCTTTTTTTCATCTAAAATTTGGATGATTGAATGAATTCTTTCTTGCATTCTTTTCCTTCTTGATTTTTAAAATTGTATCAGTTTTTTTGTAATTTTTCATAATAATGTTTAATTTCATCTTTAATATCATCGCAAACTTCACTTGTATCTAGGGTATTGCGTATAAAAGAAGAAGAAATTTTGATATTTGTTTTTAAATCTTGAAATCTTTTTGGAATGATTATATCGTTACGATGGGCAATAACAAATTCGACTAAGGAATTTAATTTATCAAAATTATGCCAAAGGTGGAGTTTTTCTAAATGATCTGCCCCAATTAAAAGATAAAATCGCTTAGGATGATAAATTCTATAAAGATACTCAACGCTTTCTATGCTAGGAATAGGACGTTTTTGTTTGGTTTCAAAATCGCAAATTTCTATTTTTGGTAATTTTCCCCAAAGTTTTTTTACCCACAAAAATCTTTGTTTTTCATCAGCACTAAAATTTTGTTTAAAAGGATTAATAAAAGTAGGCATGATGATGAGTTTATCTATATCTAGTTTTTTTAAAGCTTCTTTAATAATGGCTTCATGTCCTTTGTGTGGCGGGTCAAAACTGCCGCCAAAAAGTGCAATATTCATTAAATTTTTAACCTTTTTTTAGTAGAATATTAACATAAAAAACTTCGCAAAAGGAAACAAAATGGCTATAAAAGTTGCTATAAATGGCTTTGGACGTATAGGAAGATGCGTTGGAAGAATTATTTTACAAAGAGATGATATCGAGCTTGTAGCAATAAATGACACTACAGATATTGAATTAACAAAATACCTTTTTAAATACGATACTGTACATGGAGAATTTAAAGGTGATATAAGTATTAATAGCAATGATTTAGTAGTTAATGGTAAAAAAATTAAGATGTTTAAAACCCGTGATATAAAAGATCTTGATTTTGCAAAATATGGTGCACAAATTGTTTTAGAATGTACAGGGGCTAATTTAACTATGGAAAAATGTCAAGGTTTTTTAGATAAGGGTATACAAAAAGTGATTATGAGTGCACCAGCAAAAGATGATACACCCACTTATGTTTTAGGAGTAAATTCTCATCTTTATCAAGGTGAAAATATTATTTCTAATGCCAGTTGTACAACCAATTGTTTAGGTCCTGTTTGTCGTGTTTTACAAGATAATTTTGGTATAGAAAAAGGATTAATGACAACCATACATGCTTATACTAATGGACAAAGTCTTATTGATGCAAAAATTAAAGATAAGCGTCGTTCGCGTGCAGCAGCTCAAAATATTATCCCAACTTCTACAGGTGCAGCTAAGGCTATGAAACTTGTTATGCCAGAATTAAGCGGTAAGCTTCATGGGCAAAGTATACGTGTACCAGTCATTGATGTTTCAAGTGTAGATTTAACAGCACAATTAAGTTGCAAGGTTAGTAAAGAAGACATTAACGAAGCCTTTAGAAAAAGTGCTCTTTCAAATTTAAAAGGCATTTTAATGGTTGATGATGATGAGAGGGTTTCAAGTGATTTTATTACTTGTTCTTATGGTGCTGTTGTAGCAAGTGATTTAACTCAAGTTATAGCTGATGATTTTATTAAAGTGATTGCTTGGTATGATAATGAATGGGGATATTCAAGTCGTTTAGTTGATATGGCTGTATATATTGCAAATAAGGCTTGATTATGAAAGATATTATTTCTATTAAAGATATTGATTTAGCTAAGAAAAAAGTTTTCATAAGATGTGATTTTAATGTCCCGCAAGATGATTTTTTAAATATCACTGATGATAGACGTATAAGATCAGCTATTCCTACAATTAAATATTGTTTAGATAATGCTTGTAGTGTGATTTTAGCTTCTCATTTAGGGCGTCCTAAAGAATTTAATTCTAAATATTCTTTAGAGCCTATTAGAAAACGTCTTAGTAGACTTTTAGATAAAGAAATCATTATGGCAAAAGATGTTGTTGGTGAAGATGCAAAAACTAAGGCTAAAAATTTAAAAATAGGAGAGATTTTACTGCTTGAAAATTTACGTTTTGAAAAGGGTGAAACTAAAAATGATGAAAATTTAGCTAAAAAATTAGCTTCTATGGCACAAATTTATATCAATGATGCTTTTGGGGTATGTCATAGAGCTCATGCTAGTGTTGAAGCTATTGCAAAATTTTTTGATCAAAAACATAAAGGTGCAGGATTTTTACTTCAAAAAGAAATTACTTTTGCAAGTAATCTTATAAAGCATCCAGCCCGCCCTTTTGTTGCTGTTGTAGGTGGATCAAAAGTAAGTGGTAAACTTCAAGCACTCACTAATTTATTGTCAAAAGTAGATAAATTAATCATAGGTGGAGGTATGGCATTTACTTTTTTAAAAGCTCAAGCTTATGATATAGGTAATTCGCTTTTAGAAGAAGAGCTTTTAGAAGAGGCTAATAAAATTCTTATTAAAGCTAAAAATTTGGGGGTAAAAATTTATCTTCCTGTGGATTTTGTAGCTGCTCCTGCATGTTCACAAGATGCACCTATGAAATTTGTTAGTGCTCAAGAAATTCCAAGTGATTGGATGGGCTTGGATATAGGGCCTGCAAGTGTAAGGCTTTTTAAAGAGGTTATTTCTGATGCGCAAACTATTTGGTGGAATGGACCTATGGGGGTTTTTGAAATTGATAAATTTTCAAAAGGAAGTATTAAAATGAGTCATTATATTAGCGAAGGACATGCAACTTCTGTTGTTGGAGGAGGGGATACGGCTGATGTGGTTGCACGTGCAGGTGATGCAGATGAAATGACTTTTATTTCTACAGGTGGAGGTGCTTCGCTTGAACTTATAGAAGGTAAAGAACTTCCAGGTGTAAAAGCTTTAAGAACTAAGGAAAATGAATGATTTTTGCTGCAAATTTAAAATGCAATCATACTAGAGCAAGTTTTAAAATTTATGCTGATGTTTTAAATAAGGCTATGAGAGTAAAATGTGATGATATAGTTGTTTTTCCTCCTAGTGTAGCCTTTTTAGAAACTCAAACTAATTTTATTCAAGGAGCACAAAATTTTTACCCATGCATTAAAGGATCTTTTACGGGTGAACTTGGAAAAGAACATTTGGATGAATTTGGAATTTCATGTGTGCTAATAGGACATTCAGAAAGAAGGGCTTTAGGTGATGATAATTTGATAAAATTAAAATTTGATTTTGCTAAAAATTATAATTATAAAATATTTTTTTGCATAGGTGAAGATTTAAACACTAAAAATTCAGGTAAAACTTTAGAATTTTTAGAAAGACAAGTTCAAATGATTGATTTAGATTATAATAAACTCATTATTGCTTATGAGCCTATTTATTCTATAGGAACAGGAGTGAGTGCAGATTCTAAAGATATTAAAGAAGTGCTTCAATTTTTAGCTAGTTTAACTAAAGCACCTTTGCTTTATGGAGGAAGTGTCAATGAAAATAATATTAAAGAGATTTTAAGTATAGAGCATTGTAGTGGTGTTTTAATAGGAAGTGCAGCTTTAAAAGTGGATAATTTTATAAAATTAATTAAAGGATAAATCATGATAATGAGAGGTAAAAAAGGTCTTATTGTAGGTGTTGCAAATAATAAATCTATAGCTTATGGCATAGCAAAAGCTTGTCATGATCAAGGAGCCACATTAGCCTTTACTTTTTTAAATGATGCTTTAAAAAAGCGTGTTGAACCTATAGCAAAGGAATTTAATTCTAATTTTATTTATGAGCTTGATGTAAATAATAACGAACATTTAGATGCTATAGCAAATCAAATTAAAAAAGATTTAACTCAAATTGATTTTATAGTACATGCAGTGGCTTTTGCACCAAAAGAAGCTTTAGAAAATTCTTTTTTAGAAACTACAAAAGAAGCTTTTGATATAGCTATGGGAACTTCTGTGTATTCTTTGCTTTCTTTAACGCGTGCGCTTTTGCCTATTTTAAATAATGAAGGATCGATTTTAACCCTTAGTTATCTTGGTGGGGTTAAGTATATTCCTCATTATAATGTTATGGGTGTAGCAAAAGCAGCACTTGAAAGTTCTGTGCGTTATTTAGCTAGGGACTTGGGTGTTAGAGGAATTCGTGTTAATGCTATTTCAGCAGGACCTATTAAAACCTTAGCCGCTAGTGGAATAGGGGATTTTAGGATGATATTAAAATATAATGAAGTTAACGCCCCGCTTAAACGTAATGTTAGTATAGAAGATGTGGGCAATTCAGCCATGTATTTACTTAGCGATTTAGCACGTGGTGTCACAGGTGAAGTACATTATGTTGATTCAGGATATAATATCATGGGTATGGGCAATGTAGAAAAAAATGAAGAAGGGCAAACTGTACTTTGTTGGGATAATCAACAAGGATGAAAAATGGTAAAGCTTAGCAATGAAGATTTAAAAATTATACTTGAAAATCGTATAAAAAAACTTGAAAATTCTTCCTTAAAAGATGAAAAATTTATTAATGAAGAAAGTGTAAAGATGATTGCTAAGCATTTGTCTTTAGGTAATGAAATTCCTATTTTAGCCCAAAAATTTTTTGAAATTGCACCTAAAATGAAAATTGTTTGGCTTCATCTTTGTGAATGTACGGGGTGTAGTGAAAGTTTATTGCGATCAGCACTGCCTAGTTTTGATGAATTGATTTTTGATTTTTTTTCTTTACAATACCATGAAACTTTAATGTTAGCTAGTGGTACTCAAGCTGAAGAACTTTTAGAGTCTTGTTTAGAAGATAATTTTGTTTTAATTGTTGAGGGTGGTGTTGCTCCTATAGACAGCTTTTTTTTAACTTTAGGGGCACAAGCTAAAAGTGGTTATGAAATTTTAGAAAAATTAGCTTTTAAAGCTAAAGCTATTTTTGCTTTAGGCACTTGTTCAAGTTATGGAGGCATTCAATCTGCTTATCCTAATCCTAGTAAAACTTGTGGGATAAGTGAGGTTTTAAATCAAAAAGTAGTAAAGATTCCTGGTTGTCCTCCAAGTGATGTTAATATAGTCGCAACTTTGGCTTTTTTTGCTTTATTTGAACTTTTACCTGAACTTGATGAACAAAATCGTCCCCTTTGGGCTTATGGCAAGTGTTTGCATGATATGTGTGAAAGAAAGGCTAAATTTGAAAGCGGGATTTTTGCACAACATTTTGGAGATGAAGCGGCAAAAAATGGAGCTTGTTTGTTTAAAATAGGTTGCAAAGGACCTTATACTTATAATAATTGTCCTAAGGTAAAATTTAATTCTAAGACTTCATGGCCGGTTTCTGCAGGGCATGGTTGCATTGCTTGTAGCGAGAAAAATTTTTGGGATGAATTTGGAAATTATGAAAGACCTATGGCAAATGTTTTTTCTTATGCTAAGCTTTGTAAAGAGGAATTTAAAGAAGAAATTTTCTTAGAAGAGCAAATCAATATTTTAAAACAAGTTGATTTTGAATTTGAAAGTAATATTAAGCTTATTTTAAAAAATATAGCTAAAAATAAATTAGGTGCTTTATTAGTAGAAAATTATAAAAAATGTTTTGAAAAAAAACTTTCTTTTTATAGAAAATAATTTTGATGATAATTCCATGCTTTCAAAGGATATTTGGAAATATTTTGAGATTAATTTTATTTTAGCTAAAGGAAAGCATTTAAAAACTAAGGATGATTTTTTAAGTCCAGCAAAAAATTATGCTTTTAAACATGCAAGTCCTTATGATTTTAAATTAAGTTTTAATACTCAAGCAAAACTTGATGTGAGTAAATCTTTTAGAATGACTTTAATTTATCTTTGTGGAGGTCTTGATTTTGAAGGTATTGCTTATAGTATTTTAAAGGCTTTTAAAACAAATTTAGCTAAAGTTGAAGAATGGGATAAAGTGGGTTAATGCATTATAAATTGAGTAATATTTAGACCTATAAAGGCTATAATATAAGCACTAACGCAAGTAAAAAGAAAAAGAAAGAGGGTGTATTTGATTTTTCCGCTTTCTTTTGAGAAGACTATTGTTGCAGCAAAGCAAGGATTATAAATCATTACAAATAAAACAAAAGCTATGGCACTAGGCATAGGGATATTTTTAGCTAGTATAGCTTTTAAGTCATTATTAGTTTCATCCACATCTTTTCCTAATGAATAAAGCACGCCCATAGTAGAAATCATAACTTCTTTAGCCGCTAAGCCGCTAACTAAAGCAACGCTTAATTTCCAATCAAACTCAAGAGGCTTAAAAATGATTTCCATGCTCTTGCCAAATTGTCCTAAATAACTTTGTTCTATAATTTTGTTTTCTGCTTTAAAATCATTTAAATTAGATTCATTTTTTGGAAAATTGCTTCCAAACCATATGAGTAAAGAAGCTAAAAGTATGAAAGTTCCTGCTTTTTTAAGATACATTTTAGCTTTATTATAAACTGCAAGCCATACTAAATGCCAATTTGGCATACGATATTTTGGTAATTCCATAACAAAGGGTTCATCAAATCCACGAAATACTACTATTCTTAAAAATTTTGCAGCACAAAGTCCTAAAATAGCTCCTAAAATATAAATTCCAAAAAGATAATTACCTGCTTCTTCGTTTGGAAAAAAAGCACCGATAAAAAGTACATATACAGGAAGTCTTGCACTACAACTCATAAAATTAATCACAAAAAGGGTTAAAAGTTTATCTCTTTTGTTTTTAAGTATTCTTGTGGCCATAAAAGCAGGTACAGAGCAGCCAAAACCAGTGATTAATGGAATAAAACTTTTGCCATGCAAGCCAAATTTATGTAAAATTCCATCAAGTAAAAAAGCTACTCTTGACATATAACCTGTAGTTTCTAAAAGAGCAATGCCTAAAAATAAAATAATAATATTAGGTAAAAATAATACTACAGCTCCTACTCCTGCTATAATACCATCGCCTAAAGCAGAAGCAAGTAGGGTATTTTCGATATTGTTTTTGACCAATTCGCTTAGAGTGTTAAAACCTAATTCTATGTAATCCATAGGAATGCGACCTAAAGTAAAGGTGGTTTGAAATAAAAGCCACATGAAAAATAAAAATATAGGCAAACCAAAAATTTTGTGGATAAGCAAGGCATCAATTTTTTTAGTAAGATTTCTTTCTTCTTTTTTATAAGTGATGATTTTTTTTGAAAGTTTATTGATGAAATTGAGTAAATCTTCTTTGTCTAAATTTTCTTGCTTGAAAGTTTGGGTTTTTTGTGTGTATTTATTTTCGAACAAAATGATGGCTTTATCGAGTAAAAGTTTTAGATTTTCCTTTGTTTTAGCCGAGATTTCGATAATATCAACTTTAAATTCTTGACTTAAACACTCAAGATTAAGTTCTATACCTTCTTTTTTTGCCTCATCGCACATATTTAAAGTTAAAAGTATTTTTTTATTAAGACTTAAAAGTTCTGCACTTAAAATAAGATTGCGTTCTAAATTTGTAGAATCTAAAATATTGATAATAATATCATAATTGTCATGATTTAAGAAGTTTCGTGTGATTTTTTCTTCCTCACTATACCCATCTAAAGAATAGGTTCCTGGTAGGTCAATGATTTCAAATTCATAGTTTTTATAAAAAGTTTTTGCACTTGCTTTTTCTATAGTAACCCCACTAAAATTACCCACTTTCATATGGGTTTTACAAAGGGCATTAATGAGTAAGCTTTTGCCTACATTAGGTTGTCCAACAAGGGCTATTTTGATTTTTTTCATATTATTTTTACTTCTATGGTTTTGGCTTCTTCAGATCTTAAAATAACACAGCTTGTATCAAGTTCTACCATTATAGTGGCGTTTTTTAAAGAGGAATGAATTTTACTTAAAATTTTATTTTTGCTAAAGCCAAAGCTTAAAAGTCTGTTTTTTAATTCTTTATTAGCATGCAAATTTACAATAATAGCTTTTTGTGTATCTTTTAACTCATCTAAAGTCAAGTATGATTCCTAAATTAAATAAAATAGATATTATAATATAAAAGTATAAAAACTTTCTTATTTGATAAAGAAGCTAGGTATTTTTAAAGTAAAATCATATAGAATTAATTGATATGGGTGAAATCTTTATTAGTTTTAAAAAATTAAGATTATAGATTATTCAAAGAAATAATAAGTTTTTCTTTGAATAATTGTTTTAAATATTATTTTAAAATAGCATTGTTTTTGATCTTTATTAAAAATTCATCAACAAGTTTAGGTGCATATCCTACATAAGTGCTAGCATCAAGTAAAGCATCAATATCCTTTTCTTTTAACACCCTAGATACTCTTTTATCACTTAGTAAAATTTCTTTGAAAGTTCTTTGTTTTTCTATTCCTAACATGGCATTTTTATAAACAATTTCATGAGCATAGGCTTTGCCATAATGTTTGCTTAAAGCAAACATAACGCGTTCTGCTAAAATAAAGCCTTTAAGTGTATTTAAATTTTTAAGCATTTTATCTTTTTTAACTTCTAATTTACTTAAGGTAAATTTGATATTATCTAAAACTACAGAAAGCATTAAAAACATTTCAGGTAAAAGCTTCCATTCCATATGCCAAACTTGTCCATCTCTTTCATGTTCATGTCTTTCAATATCACTGAGTATGGCTAAATTAGCTTTAAAGACATTGCTTACTGTAACAGCATTTTCACTGATTGCTGGATTTCTTTTATGTGGCATGGTGCTAGATCCTACTTGTCCTTTGCCAAAGGGTTCTGCTAATTCATCGATTTCATTATGAGAAAGTATGAGAATTTCATGTGCAATTTTATTAAAAGTTGCATTGATATTGCCTAAAACAAAACCAAGTTCTATAAAACGATCTCTTGCAGATTGCCATGAGATATTAGGGACTTGAAGTCCTAAATTTTCTAAAGTAAGTTTTTCTACTTCATTGCATTGATCGCTTAAGCTAGCTTTGGTTCCAACAGCACCTACTATACTTCCTACATAAAGTCTTTTTTCAAGTTCTAATATTCTTTCAAAATGGCGATCAAGTTCACTAAGCCAAATAGCAACTTTATGTCCAAAGGTTATAGGTAAGGCTTGTAAAGAAAGAGTCCTTCCCATCATAGCAGTATTTTTATGTGTTTTAGCAAGCTTAGCTAAAGTTTTTGCAATAGTTTTTAATTCGTTTTTTATAATTTGCATAGCTTCTTTAAATTGTAAAACAGATCCTGTATCAACTATATCTTGAGTTGTTACACCAAAATGCACATATTGACCTAAATTATCATCGCAAATTTTTTCTAAGTTTTTAATTGTTGGAACTAAAGAATGCCTTGTTTTTTTGCATTCATCTAGGATAAAATCCATGTCCATAAGTTCATAATGCGCTTTTTTTGTGATTTCTTTAGCTGCTTTTTGAGGAATGATTTTAAGTGTGGCTTGTGCTTTTGCTAAAGCTGCTTCAACATCTAGCCATTTTTGTATACGGTTTTTTTCACAAAAAACCGCACGCATACTTTCTGTACTCCAAGAATTTGCTAATAATTGTTGATCAAATACACTAATTCCTTCCATTTTATTCCCTCCCACTTTTATATTTGTTTATTTTTTAATTGTATCAAAAGCTTGTATTAAATCAGTAATCAAATCTTGAAAATCTTCAAGTCCTATATGAAATCTTACAAAAGGACCTCTTTGACTCCAATTTGTAGCTGTTCTTGGTGGGGTGGTTACTGTAGCTAAGCTTTCATAACCACCCCAGCTATCACCTATAGCAAAGTATTTTAAGTTATCTACAAATTTAATAGCATCATCTTTAGTATAATTATCATTAAATTCAATGGTAATCATCCCATTAGCGCCCTTGTGATCACGCATAAAAATTTCATGATTAGGATGGGTTTTTAGTTTTGGATAAAAAATAGTTTTAATTTCTTTTCTTGTTTGTAGAAAATTGACAATTTCATCAGCACTTTTTTCATGAGCTTTTATTCTTATATCTAGTGTTCTCATGCCTCGAAGTACTAAATAAACATCATCAGGACTTGTTGTAAAACCTAAGGCTTCTGGAAGTTTATTGAAATTTTTCCATTCTTTTTCATTGATAATGATTATACCCATAGTTACATCTGAATGTCCGCTAAGATATTTTGTAGCAGCAATAACTGAAATATCAGCTCCAAGATCTAAAGGATTTAAAAGATAGCCGCTAGAATAAGTATTATCGATTGCTACGGGTATATTATGAGAATGAGCGATTTTGCAAAGTTTTGGCAAATCTATAATCTCATAAAGTATAGAACCTGGACTTTCACATAAGATAAGTTTTGTATTGGGTTTGATTTTTTCTTCTACATCACTTGCATCAGCTTTTAAAAAGTCAATTTCAATTCCTATTTTTTCTAAAAATAATTCGCAAATAGTTCTAACAGGCCCATAAATTGCATCAGTGATTAGAAAATGAGCATTTTTGCTTGCATAATTTAAAAGTACCATTGCAAGTGCAGCTAGCCCTGTTGGAAAAAGTTGAGCTCTATAGCCATTTTCAAGAGAACAAATAAGTTTTTCAAGTTCAAAATTCGTTGCAGTTCCTCTAGCTCCATAACTTAAAACACGTTCATTTTCTCTTAATTTTTTATATTTTTCATAAGTAGCATGATCTTTAAAAAGTATAGTTGATGCACGCATAATTGTGGGATTAACTGATTTTGCTTCAACGCTTTTCTCACCCCTACCGCAATGGATAAGTTTAGTTTTTGAATTCATTTTTTCCCTTTTTTGATATTAGACTTAAACTCATTATTATTACAAAGCTATAATCAAGTAGTTTTGTAATAATAAGTTAATTTACCGGTTTTCCAGCACACATTTTTCTAAAACCTGTTATGATTTTAAGCAAGTGTATTAATGATAGTTTTCATAATTAATGTTTGATGATAATTTAAGCAAGTAAAAAACAAATCAAAAACATCTTGTTTTTAAAAAAATTTATCAAAATATAAACATTGGATATATTAAAACTTTTCATAATAGCAAATGCATTAATTCTAGCTTTTTATAAATTTCTCATACAATATTTATAAAAAATTAATCAATGAAACATCATTCATAAAAAACTGTTTATGATGATTAATTTTTTTGTGCGATAAGCTCTATTTCTATTTTAGCTCCTTTTGGTAGATCTTTTACAGCAAAAGCACTTCTTGCTGGATAAGGATCTTTAAAAAATGTTGCATAAACTTCATTAAATGCTAAAAAGTCATTGATATCAGATAAAAAACAAGTGGTTTTAATAACCTTATCATAGCTAATACCATTTTCTTCTAAAATGGCACCAATATTTTCAAGGGCTTGTTGGGTTTGTCCTTTAATGTCTAAACTTTCAATTTCGCCTGAGTTAGGATTAATAGGAAGTTGTCCTGATATAAATAAAAGTCCATTTGCTTCTTTATACACTGAATATGGACCTATAGCTTTTGGATAATTTGACATGAGTTCTCCTTTTTATAAATTTACATAGAATATATTTTATTATTATAATAATAATTTGTCAATACTTTATTATTATAATAATAAAATTTTATTTTTAAGAAATGTTTTAAACTATAAATAGTAGAATTGAATATATATTTGAGATTTTATTGAAGGCATTATATGGATGAAGCACAAAAACAACAATTTATAAAGCTAACACATTTTTTAGGAGAAGTTTTGGGAGCACAATATGAAATAGTTTTTCATGTAGTTGCAAAAGATGGAGTGTATTTAGCAGCAATAGCTAATAGTCATATTAGTGGGAGAGATTTAAATTCCCCTTTGACTGCTTTTGCAAGCGAACTTATACAAAATAAAAAATATTTAGAAGAAGATTTTTTATGTGATTATAAAGCCCTTGTTGGAAAGTCAAAATTAATTAGAGGTTCTACATTTTTTATTAAAAATCATGATAAATTAGTAGGTATTTTATGTATTAATCATGATACTAGTATCATGAGAGATTTGATATGCAAGATGATAGATCTAGAAAAAATAGATGATATGAGTGAAATTTTAGGGAATATCACTTATTCTCATAATGATTCTCATAGTATAGAAACATTAAGTCATTCTATAGAAGATATTTTAATACAAAGCGTGGATCCAAGTTATTTAAATTCTGATTATCAATTAAGTATAGCACAAAAAGAAGAAATTGCTGAAAAATTATATGAAAAAGGTATTTTTAATATCAAAGGAGCTGTACCTATAGTAGCGAAATTTTTGAAAATTTCAGAACCTAGTGTATATAGGTATCTGAAAAAATTTAAAAAATAATTTAAGATTTTTTTATAAATTGGAGTATTTTTAAACTTATCTTTTTGAAAAAGTTATTTTTAGATTTTTTAAGTAAAAATTCAGCAATATCTTTACGTCCAAACATAATGGCAAAGCCATAAGGTGTCATTCCTAAGCCATTATTTTCATCAATGTTTGCCCCATGCTTAACTAAAAGTTCGCACATGGGTAAATAACCTTTAAAGCAAACTCCAGCTAAAGGAGTTTGACCGCGATCATTTTTTTCATCCACTTTAGCTCCTTTTTCTAAGAGCATTTGAGCTGTTTCATAAGAATTATTATAGGCTGCAAGCATAAGTAAGCTATCACCTTTATGAGTTTTTAAATTTACACTTAAACCTGCTTCTATCATAATTTTAAGGTTTTCACATTCATTGTTTCTTGCAAAATTAAAAGCCATCTTGCAAAGTTGTTCAAATCTTTTTTCTTCTTCTATACTAAGACTTACCATTATATTTCCTTAATAATAATCTTTAGTTTGCCACTTTTTAAGTGGCAAGTAAAAATCATTTTAGCCTAAAGCTTTTTTTACTCCAGCTGCATAGCTAGGTGAAATTTTTTCAAAATGATCTAAAGCTCTTTGAATGATTTTAGCATCCACACCTTCCATTGAAGCAGCGATATTTTCAAAAAGTTGATTTTTTTGGTCATCGCTCATAAGATCAAATAAAGCTCTTGGTTGAGTGTAAAAATCATTGTCAAGTGGAGCGTGTCTTTTTGCTGTACCTTCTAAAGCTAAATCAGGTTCAAGATAGCTATTGTCTTCTTTTGGACTTTCTTCGCAACTATTTGGCTCATAATAAGCTGCACCATTTCTATAAGTATCAGAATTCATAGCACCAGCTACATTATAAGTATTTACTTCGCTTCTTGCACGATTTACTGGTAAAAGATGGTAGTTGGTTCCTATTCTATATCTGTGTGCATCAGGATAAGAGAAAATTCTAGCTTGTAACATTTTATCAGGACTGAAGCTTATACCAGGAACGATATTGCTAGGGCTAAAAGCTGCTTGTTCTACTTCATTGAAGTAATTTTCTGGATTTTTATTTAAAACCATTTCTCCTATATCCATTAAAGGAACTATAGAATGAGGCCAAACTTTAGTTAAGTCAAAAGGATTAAATCCTAGTTTATCTGTATCTTTTTCAGCAAGAATTTGTACTTGTACTTTCCATTTTGGGAAATCTTTGTTTTCTATTGCAGTATAAAGATCTCTTTGGTGACTTTCTCTGTCTTTAGCAATAATTTCAGCTGCTTCTTTATTAGTAAGATTTTTGATTCCTTGTTGGGTTTTAAAATGGAATTTTACCCAAAATCTTTCATTTTTATCATTGATGAAGCTATAAGTATGGCTTCCAAAACCATGCATATGACGATAGCTTGCAGGAATTCCTCTATCACTCATTAAAATAGTTACTTGGTGTAAGCTTTCAGGGCATAAAGTCCAAAAATCCCATGCAGCATTATTGCTTCTTAAGTGATTTCTTGGATCTCTTTTTTGAGTATGGATAAAATCAGGGAATTTATATGCATCACGAATGAAAAAAGTTGGAGTATTATTTCCTACTAGATCCCAATTGCCTTCTTTGGTATAAAATTTGATAGCAAAGCCACGAACATCGCGTTCAGCATCAGCTGCTCCTGCTTCACCTGCAACTGTTGAAAAACGTAATAAAAGTGGAGTAGTTTCTCCTTTTTGGAATACTTTTGCTTTTGTATAAGCAGATAAATCAGCAGTAATTTTTAATTCACCATAAGCTGCACTTCCTTTAGCATGTACAGTACGCTCTGGTATTCTTTCTCTATTTTGATGAGCAAGTTTTTCAAGTAAGAGATAATCTTGCATAAGTAAAGGGCCTTTTGCACCTGCACTTAAAGAATTTTGATTGTCGGCTATAATATTTCCGAAGTCATTAGTTAATTTTTTCATTATATATTTTCTCCTATTAATTAATAATTTTTATTAGGTAAAAAATTATACCTACAAATAAATTAAAAATAACTGAATAAGAAGAGATTTTAATTGATAATAAATTTTAAAATAAATTTAGTTTTTTTATATTATAATAATAATTATCAAAATATATTTGTAAAATTTTAGTGAAGGAGAATTTTATGTCAGTTTTAGTTATTGGTGCGGATGAAATAAGTCCTATTAAAGCCGTTTTGTATGATTTAGGTGTTAAAAAAATACAACATTGGGATGCGCGTAATGAAAATAGAGTTAATCGTAAACCAATCCCTTATGATATAGAATGTATAGTTATGTTAACGAGTTTTTTAAATCACAATACTATGAAAAAAATTAAAAATGAAGCTAAAAAGCGTAAAATTCCATTAGTTTGTGCTAAAAGAAGTGTGAGTTGTGTGTATTGTGAGTATTGTAAGATTTTTAATCTTAAGAAAGAATTTTCTTGTAATAAAGTTTAAATTTTTATACCAGTTAAAAAATAGAAAATTTTGCTTGATTTTTTAATATACCAAAAATTCTAGTAATTTTTTGGTATATTGTTAAAAAACATATTTATCATCTTTTGTTGATCTATAAATTTTTTAAAAATTGATTTATTATGTTTTTAAATAATTTTAATAAATCTTAAAATTTAAATAATAAAAATAATTTATATTTTTTTAATTCTATAAAGACTTATAAATCTTGCATATTTGCTTAAAAATCATGATTATAATTTGTTTAAGAAATTAAATTCGATAAATTGTAATTTTGTATCAATTTTTTTATGATTTTTATCCATAAAATGTAGATTTTTATATATTTGATTTGAAATAAAACATTTTTTGTATGATTTAAACAAAAACTATGTTAAAATTACTCTTGTATAAAATATCAAAAACTTATAAAGGAGAAAAATAATGTCAGCAGCGGTTATATATGGTAGTGCCATGGGAAATACAGAAGCAGCAGCAAATACTATTGCTTCAAAACTTGGAATTGAAGATGTATTAAATATTGCAGATATTGATGCAGCAAAAATCAATTCTTATGATAAATTAATTTGTGGAACTTCAACTTGGGGAAGTGGAGATTTACAAGATGATTGGGATGGTTTTGATTTCTCAGGTCTTAGTCTTAATGGAAAAACTGTAGCTGTTTTTGGTATGGGTGATAGTGAAAGTTATTCTGATACTTTTTGTGGAGGTATGGGTAAATTAGCTCAAAATTTAAAAAATGCAGGTGCTAATTTAGTAGGAAGTGTTTCAACTCAAGGGTATACTTTTGAATCAAGTGATGCAGTTGTAGATGATAAATTTGTAGGACTTGCACTTGATAATGACAATCAAGAAGATCAAACTGAAGCAAGAATTGATGCTTGGATAGAAGAAATTAAATCTTATTTTGCTTAATTGTTTAAAACCCAAAAAGTTTTTTTGGGTTTTTATGATATTAAAACCTCATTAGCTCTAAATTTCATTTTTATATTAAGTTTTAACAAAGAGTTTAATTTTTAGTACCTATAAAGAGTGCTAGATAAAAGTTTATTTAATGACCGTTGGAGTGGCATTTAGTCCTAATGAACGATATTTTTCGTATAAAGAAACCACTTCTTTTAATTCAGCATCACTTACTTTTGGATAATTTTTAATATCTGGATCATAATATTTATTTAAAATAACAATTTTTTCTTTATCGCTTTTTGCTTTTTTTGTTTCTTTATAAATTAAAGCTGATTTTTCAAAAGCCGATTTGCCATGTATAGGGGTTAAAATATAATTAACTTGATAATTTTTAAGATCATCCTCAATGCGAGCTAAATGATCTCTACAATAAGGACATTCAGGATCTGTAAACACATAAATAGCTGGCTTTTTTTTATCACCTAAAGCAACAATCATACTTTCTTTTTGAGCTACCGCCTTAGCATTTTTGGTAAAATTTTCTCTAGCTTCTTGAAATTTTTTCATTTCATAATCTTGGGCATAAGAAATACCATTTTTTAAATCAATAAGATCAGGGGTTATGATATTATCTTTTGTAAAAAGAATATTTTCTTGTTTTTGACCATTGAGTTCAACACTTACAATCACACTTTCAAAACCTGTATCGCCAACTTTTTGACGATTTCCTACACTAATAACAGCACTTGGAAATTGTGATTTGATATTTTTTGAGTAAAAATCACTAATTTCTGTATTGCTAGCGGCAAATAAAGACGCACAAGAGATTAAAATTAGACTTAATTTTTTCATATTTTTCAATCCTTAAAAATAAAATATTATTGAATTTTATAATGATTTTCTAAATATTTGTTAAAATTCTTTTTTCTCCTTCTTTACTAACTTGAGGAAAATGATCTAAGTATTCTAAATATGCAATAGCATATTTTCTTGAAAGATTAAAGTGTTCTTTCATGTTTTGTACATCAAGGCTTTGATTTTTTAATAAATGAAGACAAGTTTGCATGAGTGTTTCAAGAGCTTGTTTTTCTATAAAAAGATTATGTGCTAGTCTGATTACCAAACCTTTTTGGGTAAGTTTTTTAAGTATATTATCTCCACTTTTTCTATCAAGTTCTAAAAATTCATAAAGATTATAAGGAGCTTGGGGTTTTATACCTTGTTTTTTTAAAATTTCATAGATCTCTTGATTATTTTTTTCTTGAAGTTTTTCAAAATTAATACCTTTTTTAAAATAAACTCCATTTTGAAAATCAAGTAAATTAGACATTTGTTCTAAGGCTAGTTCACAAAAACTTTCACTTGCCCAATTTATTCTTAAGGCTAAAGAATGGGCTGAAAGCATAGCATAAGGATTTTTATTTAGTATAAAATGGATAAATTTTTTAATTTCATTAAGACTTTGTAAGGCATAAACATTAAGATTTTTTTTATCAACAAAAACTTCATCTAATTCTTGAGCTAATTCCAAGGCTTTTTGATGAGAAAGTTTAAATCTTTGATAGCTTGAAAGCAAACCAAATCCATGTTTGTGCGTATCTTTTAAAAAGGAAAAAGCACTTTTGAAATCTTGATTTTTTAAAAAGATTAAAAATTGATTTTTTTGTTCTTTTTTTAAAGGTTCGCTTAAAGGATTTAAAACCCTACCTCCACCTATAACGCGGTTATTTTGTAATAAAATAAAAGATTCATTAAAACTTAAAAAAACATTTTTATTAAAGCTAAAATGTGCAAAAAATTCATCCTTATCTAATGTTTTTAAAATTTTGACCTTGCATTCAATCAATCTTGATCCCACACAAAAAATCATCATACTATTGTCTAGTTTTTTGGCGTTCACTAAGGCATCGCATTCTTTAAAGGCTTTAAAATAACCTTTTTTACTGAGTAAATAACCCTTTTTTAATTCTTTATAATCGCAATTTAAACTCAAAGCTACACGATTATAAGCTTTTATTTTTTCTACATTGGTATCATGATTTTGTATGTTTTTAATGATGAGTTCTTTTTGAGTGTCAAGGCAAATGATTTTTTCATGAAGAGCAATACTTCCTTCGTTTAGGCTTCCTGTAACAACAGTTCCTATACCTTTTAAAGAAAAAACCCTATCTATATAATAGCGAAAAATGTATTCTTCATCACTGTATTTGTTTTTCATATGATATAAATAATTTTTTAATTCTTCTATACCATGATGGTTTTTTATGCTTGTATGAAATACTTTTATAATGGGATAATTGAATGAATTTATATCATGTAAAATCTGTTTAGTTTTTTGAGGTATGTCTTCACAAAGATCGCATTTGCTTAAAACTAAAATAATATTTGTGATATTTAAAATTTTTAAGATTTCTAAATGTTCTAAGCTTTGTTCTTTTAAACCTTCATTAATATCTACAACAAATAAACAAGCACTAAACCCAAAAGCACCACTAACCATAGTTTTTATCAGATCTTTATGTCCTGGTACATCAATAAAAGAAATATTTTTATCTTTAATTTTAAGATTTGAAAAGCTTAAATGAATAGTAATTTGTCTTTCTTGTTCTTCTTTTAAGCTATCGCCTTCAAAACCATTTAAAGCTTTAATGAGTGAAGTTTTTCCATGATCAATATGTCCTGCTGTTCCTATGATGAGTGAATTCATGAAAGATCCATTTGATTTATCGTATCAATAAGTTTTTTTATATCATCTTCTTTTATGCTTCTAAAATCAAGTAAAAATTCATTATTTTCTATACGCCCTATGATATTTTTGTTTCTAAATTGAGCTTGTAATCTTAAGGCATCTCCTTGAAATGATAAAGCATAGGTATCTAAGCTTTTATCAGGCATACAACCTCCTCCTACTAAGCTTTTGCTATTTTTTAAAACGGTTTTGTATTTTAGCCTTTCTTGTGTTTTTAAAGCTTTATTTTTAATGTTTGATAAATCATCATTTAAAAGTTTAAGGGTTGTGATTTTTTCATAATTTTTTTCAAGATAAGCTTTAAGACTTTCATTAAGAAAAGATAGGGTAAATTTATCCACTCTTAGCATTCTTAAAAGATGGTTTTGCTTAAGTTTTTCTATGAGTTCTTTTTTTCCAAGTATGATTCCAGCTTGCACACTTCCAAAAATTTTATCTGCGCTAAAACTTAAAATATCACATTCTTGCACTATTTTTTTTATCTTAGGCTCATTTTTTGTTAATGTTTTATTTAAATTTTCACACCAACCAGATCCTAGGTCATAATAAGTTAAAATATTTTTTTCCTGAGCTAAAAGATATAAATCTTTGATATTAACTTCGCTATGAAAACCCATAAGGGCAAAGTTAGATTTATGTGTTTTTAAAATTAAAGCTGTGTTTTCATTGATAGCTTGTTCATAGTCTTTTAAATGCGTTTTATTGCTAGTGCCTACTTCGCAAAGTTTAACCCCTGCAGCCTTGATAACTTCTGGTATGCGAAAACTCCCGCCAATTTCTACAAGTTCTCCTCTTGAGCTTATAACTTCTTTGTTAAAACAAAGTGAATGAAGCACTAAAAAAACTGCTGCAGCATTATTATTAACTATTAAGGCGTCTTCGCATTCAAAAAGCATTTTAAGTTTTTCAAGCACTAAGGCATAGCGTGATCCTCTTTTTCCTGTTTGTAAATCAAATTCCACATTAGAATAATTACAAAGTGTTTCTTCACAGGCTTGATAAATTCTTTTATCAATCACACTTCTACCAAGATTAGTATGGATAACAACCCCGCTTGCATTGATTACACTTTGTAAATCTTTGCGGTAAAAAGCATGAATTTCTTTTTTTATTTGTATAAGAAGATTTTCTTTAGAATTTTCATGCTGCGTGAGATTGTTTTTATATTCATGAACAACTTTTTTGCAAAAAAATGCTTTGATATAAAAAGGATAAGATTTTAAAGTTTCATCATGAATAAGAGTATTAATTTGAGGAAAATTCCTTAATTTGTTCATCTTAAGCCTTAAGAAAATATTTGGCTATTTTAACATAGAATTTATAAAATGATCTTTTAAAAGGATGATAATGCAAGATTTTGTCTATATAAAAAATGATGTTTTAATCCCTTTACCTGATACTATCGATATTTTAGATCAAGTAAGTGATAAAGAAGTTTTAATTTCAAATGATAAAAACCAAAAAGCACAAATTTATGCTCCAGAAATTAATTTTTATCTTAAAAATTCCCAAGATGAGGTCTTACAAAAAAGTGAAAATGTTTTAAAACTTTATAAAATAAGAGCTCTTGCTTATGATTTAGGTCTTGATTTAGAACAAAGTAAAGAAGTGCAAAATCGCCTTGTTTTAGTTGATGTAAATGATGAATGGGTGGAATTTTTAAAAATGCATGATTTTAAGGTTCTTGCCTTGAAAAATGAAGAAATTTTAGCTGTTTTTGGTAGTGTGGGTGAGCTTTGTGCTATAGTTAAAACTCAAGATCAAGAATTAGAGCTTGATTTTGATTTTTTATTGTTTCAAACCCAGGATTTAAATACTTTACGTGAAGATTTTACAAGACAAAGTGGGTGTTATAATCTTACTCATTTTAAAAGTCATGAACAAGTATTAGAATTTTTAAAAACTAAAAGCCCTCAATATGATTATAAAACTTATATTACTTATGATGCTAGTGTGTGCCAGTATCATCAAAGGCGTAGCGAGCATTGTGCAAAATGTGTTCAAATTTGTCCTACAGTAGCCATTTTAAAAGATGATGAGAATAAACATTTAGAATTTTCTCAAATAGATTGTTTAGGTTGTGGTGGATGTATTAGTGTTTGCCCTAGTGGATCACTTGATTATGCTCCTATGCCCAAAGAGAGTTTTTTTGAACTTTGTAAATTTTATAAAGATAAGAAAGTTTTAATTATTCCTAAAAAGATGGCTTTAGAAAATTTAGAGCTTGTTTTACCAAAAGATATTTTGCCTTTTATGATAGAAGGAGAAAAATGGCTTTCTTCTATGCATTTTTTAACCCTTTTGCAAAGTAGCGGGGCAAATTTAATCTTTTATACAGATTTTGTCTCACCTGGAAGTAAGGAAGCTATAAATTTGTTAAATACTTTTTTTAGGAGAAAATTTCAAAAAAAAGCTATTTTTATAGCTCATAACCAAGAAGAATTGCAAAAGTTTTTAAAAGAACAAGAATTCATTAAAGATTTGCAATTTGATTTTCATAATAATACTTTAACTACAAGAGAAAATTTTTCAAAAAGAATGCAATACATGATAGCCAATGAAGACTTTGGTAAGGTGGAGAGTGGTGAGTGGTTAAGATATGGTAAAATAGAAATTAATCCTAATACTTGTACGCTTTGTCTTTCTTGTGTAGGATCTTGCAATGTGGGGGCTTTGATTGCTGATGCTAAGGAAAATGCTTTAAAATTTAATGCTTCGCTTTGTACAACCTGTGGATATTGTGAGTTAAGCTGTGCTGAAAAAGACACTTTAAAGCTTGTGCGTTGTGGTATGGAGTTTAATCCTTCATATTTTCAATATCAAGTAATGGCTAAAGATGAACTTTTTGCTTGTATAGAATGCGCTAAGGAATTTGCAACTAAAAAAGTAGTAGAAAAAATTGCCAATTTAATGAAGCCTAAATTTGGCAATGATGAGTATAAGATAAAAACCCTTTATTGTTGTCCAGATTGTAAAGCAAAAGTGATGATTAAAGCCATGAGTTTAGGAAAAAATTAGACATTTTGTTTTAATTTTTCTTCCAATACTTTTGCAGTTATAAGCTTACTATCAAATTTAATTACAAGGTTTTTAGAATTTTTATAAATATCTACAATGCCTAGATTTTGACTAAAACTTGTAAAATTTAAAGGTGTTTCTAAAGGTAAATATAGATTTTTAAATTCAGAAGGATTTTTTAAGAAAAGTAAAATGACAAACCATAATACACACAAAATGGCTAAAATAATGGCTAAAATATTTAAAGCATCTAAGTGTAAAAAAATTCCCCCAACCATGCCGCCTATAAAACTTCCAGCGTATCCAACGGCATTAAAAATTCCTAAAGCCGCACCTTTTTCATGAACTTTGCAAAATTTAGAAGCACAACTTTGCATAATAGGTTCGTGTAAATTAAAACCTATAAAAAAGATCATAATAGCTATAATAAAAAATATTATAGAATGATAAAATGTAAAACAAATATAAGAAAGTGTGAAAAAGATAATACCCCAAAGTAAAATGGACTTTGCTAAACCTTTTTTTTCACCTAAATTTCCAGCAAAACCCATAGCAATAAAACCTACAATCATAGCAATACTATAAATAATCCAAAGTTTATTTGCATTAAAATTTAAATGTTGTACCAAAATGATAGGAATACTTAAAAATGTTATACTCATAAGCATTTTTTGCATAAAATTAGTCAAATTCATCATGCTTAAATTTTTTTGTTTAATAAGATGAAAAAAAGGTGTTTTTTTATTTTCATGCGAGATTTTATTTTCTTTAGGCACTACAGTGTAAAGTAAAATAATACACAAAAGTGATAAGGCTGCACTAAGATCAAAAAGACTAGATAGACCCCATTTTGCACTCATTAAAGGAGAAATCACCATAGAAGCTGCAAAACTAAGTCCTATAAAAGCTCCCATTATTGCCATAGCTTTAGCGCGATTTTCTTCTGTGATAAAATCACTTATCATAGCAGTTGCTACAGCCCCAATGGCTCCTGAACCTTGTAACATCCTTCCTAATAACATAGTATAAATATTGTCTGCAAAAGAACAAATTAAAGAACCTATGATAAAAATAATAAGTCCTATAAGCATGGTTTTTTTACGTCCGATTTTATCGCTTAAAATTCCAAAAGGAACTTGTAAAATCATTTGCATTAAAGCATAAATACCTACTAAAAATCCTACCAAAAAATCATTTGCACCTTCGAGCTTTAAAGCATAAAGACTTAAAACGGGCAAAACTATAAAAAGCCCAAAAAATCTTGTCCCAACTATAAAAGACAAGGGTAAAACTTGATTTAACATTATCAATTTCCTATTAAATTTGAAATTAAAAATTAGGATAATTTTACTATGAAATGCATTAAGTGTTGATTAACGCAATCGTGTCTTTTTCTAATTAAAAGCTAGCTGCAAGGATAAATGATATAAAATTATATTTATTTTGATATTATTTGGGAGTTTTTTGGATGAAAATTGTCCTAGCTACGAGTAATAAACATAAGGTTTTAGAATTAAAAGCTATTTTAAAAGATTTTGATCTTTATGCTTTTGATGAAGTTTTACAAACTTTTGAGATTGAAGAAAATGGTAAAAGTTTTAAAGAAAATGCTTTAATTAAAGCAAGAGCAGTGTTTGATGCCTTAAATAAGGAACAAAAAAAGAATTTTTTTGTTTTAAGTGATGATAGTGGTATTTGTGTTGATGTATTAGAAGGAAAACCAGGTATTTATTCAGCTCGTTTTAGTTCCCAAGGAGATGATAAAAATAATCGTAATAAACTCATAAGTGAAATGGCAAAAAAAGGTTTTAAGCAAAGTAAAGCCCACTATGTAGCAGCTCTTGCTTTAGTGGGTTTAGAAGGTGAGTTTAGTGTACATGGGAGTATGCATGGATGTGTGATTGACACACCAAAGGGTAAAAATGGTTTTGGCTATGATCCTCTTTTTATCCCAAAAGGATATGATAAAACTTTAGCTCAATTAAATGCACAGGAAAAAAATCATATTTCTCATCGTTTTAAAGCTTTAGAACTCATGAAAATCATTTTAAAAATGTTAAATAAAAGAAAATCATTTTAACAAGGTTTAACCCTTGGCTTTTTGAGAATAAAAACTGATTAAAAAGCTTGGAAGTAAAAATAAACTTCCACTTAAAAGTAAAATCATCACAAAAACGGTTAAAATTCCAAAATAAATTGTAGGGATGAAATTGCTACTCATCATGACACTAAAACCCAAAACTATGCTTATAGTAGTATAATAAAGTGCTGATCCTATGCTAAGATGTGAGTTTATAATGGCTTGTTTTATATTGTTTTTTTTGATTTCTTCTTTAAAACGGTAGATATAATGTATAGCATCATCTATACCTATACCTATACTTATAGCAGCTATAGTAATACTCATCATATCAAGAGGGATGTTAAAAAATCCCATAAGAGCAAAAACTAAGCTTAAAGGGATAACATTAACCAAAATAGCAATAAGAGAAAATTTTAAATCTTTAAAAACAATGATAAAAAGTATAAAAATAGCCAAAATCACAAAAGCAAGAGTATCAAATTGTGATGAAAAAAGGCTTTGAAGCATATTATTATAAAGCACCATAATGCCTGTAACTTGTATTATAACCCCATCATCTTTTAAAAGTTCATGGAGTTGTTTTTTAAGTTTTATAAGAAATTCATTGCGTTTTAAATAAGGATTTGAATCAACAATACGCATATTAAATCTTAATTGATTGTGTTTTATATTCACAAAAGGTGAAAGCAAATCTTGTTTGAATTGAGAAGGTAGATTTTCATTTAAAAAAGCAAGGGTAAAATCATCTAAATCTTTGCCATTATTGATCTTTTTTCCTAAGCTTAAAAGACTATTTAAACTTAAAACTGAACCTACAAATTCTTGCTTTTCTAAGAAATTGTGAACTTTTTGAGCTATGCGTATTTTCTCAGAATCAAACCAATACGTATCTTCTTTGGCTAAATTATCAAATTCATTTTCAAAACTATCTAAAGTATCATTAGTATTTTGATTATTTGTATTTTTTTTAAATTCAACAATCACTTCTAAAGGCAAGGTCCCGCCTAAATTTTTATCAATAACTAAAAGTCCTTTTTTAATATCACTACTGTCTTTAAAATAGTTCACAAAAGAATTTTCTACTCTAAGTTTTGATATGCCAAATAAAGCTAAAATAATCACAAAAATACAAATTCCATAAATTATATAACGTTTTTTGCTATCAAGGCTGGTTTTAGCACAAAAGATTAAAAAATTTAAACGTATTTCTTTTTTATGGCTGATTTTTGGTTTTGTAAGAACTAAAATACTAGCTAAAAACAAATAACTTAAAATGAGTGCTAAAACTATGCCTATGCTCATCATCATACCAAGTTTAATAATAGGCTCTATATGGGAAAATATTAAAGATAAAAATCCTATCATGGTGGTGATAATAGCATAAAGACTAGGTTTTGCTTTTGCAAGTAAGGTTTGAAGTACTAAATTTTGAATACTAGCCTTAGTATAACGTGTACTTATTTGTATAAAATGCGTGATTAAATGTACAACTATGCTTAAAGTAATGATTAAAAGTAAAGCAACATAGTTTGATGAAATGACTGTGATTTGAAATTTTAAAAGAGTAAAGAGTCCGCTTGCAGCACTTAAACTTATAAAACAAATAAAAAGAGCTAAAAAAACAAAAAAGTATGAGCGAAAAAAATAATAAAGCGCAAGTCCTAGTAAAAATACAAGCAAGACTCCATAAATTAAAAGATCAGATTTGATGTAATTTATCATATCATCAGCTATCATGCTAACCCCGCCAAGATAGAGTGCATCGCCTTGTATTTGATAGTCTTTGATGATATTTTTAATCGTATCTAAACTATGTTTTGTAATGACTTTTTGTTTGTTTTGATGTTCTTTTATGGCTAAACGTATTTGATTTTTTTCTGTTTCATCTTGAGTAAGGTCACGTTTTTCTATAAGTTTATTATAAACTTCATCAGTTTGTAAATAAATAATAAGCCCAGTGATTTTAGCATCTTTTGAAATGATATTGTTTTTATAAAAAGGACTGTTTATAATTTCATTTTGGGCTTTAGTAAGATTGATATCTTTGCTTGTAATATTTGGGATATTATCTAAAAGTTTTTTTAAATCCGTGTTTTGAGAACTTTGAAGCAAGGGAGCATTGATGATGCTAAAAACCCTTTCAACCAAAGGAGCTTGTTCTAGCGCTTGATGCAGTTTTGTTAATTTGGCTAGATTTTGTTTTGAAAAAGGTTTTTCATCATAGGGTTTAAAGGCTAGCAATAAAAAATTATCGTTTTTATAGTTTTTTGAAATTTCTCTAAAGGTTTTTAAATCAGGATCATTTTCTAAAAGTAAACTCTCAGCACTTGCATCTATATCAAGTTTAAAGGCAAAAAAACTTAAAAATATACAAAGAAATAAAGTCCCAAAAAAAGTACTTTTTGGATGCAATATGAATAATTTTAGAAATTTTGCAAACATTATTCTAAGGTAATATTTTCTAATTTTTTAAGTAAAGAATCAAAACCTTGATGCGCTAAAATATCTTTAAATTGTGATCTATAAGTTTGTACTATACTAACACCTAAAACATCTATATCATAAATAAGCCAGTTATTATTATCATTATAAAATTTAAAGACTATGTTTTTTTCTTCTCCATCTACTATCATAGAAGCATTTAAAAAATAACGGTTTTCATTTTTTAATTCACCTTTTTTAACTTTTAAAATTTGATCTTTATAAAGACTTAATTTATCAGTGAAACTTTTTTTAAGGCTTGATTCAAAAGCTAGAGAAAATTGTTCTTGTTCTTGAGAACTTAGTTGGAAATAATTTTTTGAAAGGCTAAGCTTTGCCATTAATTTATAATCAATTATATCGTTAAAAAGTGCAAAAATTTTATCCGCAGCTTCTTTTTTATTTTCTTTACTATTTTGCAAAAATTTTAAACTTTCATCGATATTTTTTTGCATGGTATTAGAAATTGCGTCCAAAGGTAAGGCAAAAGTATTTAAACATAAAGCCAAAATTAAAAAAATCTTTTTCATTCTTGCTCCTTATTTACTTAGTTCATTGCGTCTTTGTTCATATGCATCACGTAAAAATGGATATAGATTTGGAGTATTGTGATAAATTTCATCAATTTCATTGAGTCTAAAACTAAGCTCATTTCCAAAAGCATAAGCACTTGTAGCTACGCTTAACCAAGTAGGATTAAGATAAGCACTAGGATTAGCATACCAAATGCTAGGTAAAATAAGAGTATCTCTTAAATTACTTGGTCCAAGTATAGGTAAAACAAGATGAAAACCACCCCCTATAGCCCAATGTCCTAAAACTGTTCCTAAATCAGCAGGGTGTTTTTTAAGCCCCATTTTGCTTCCAAGATCTATCAATCCTCCAAAACCCATGAGAGTATTAGCGCTAAATCTTTTCAATTCTTCTTGAGCTTCTTTAAATTTAAATTGCAAAAGATTACCTATGAAACGCAAAGGGGAAAATAAATTATCAAAAAAATTCCTTACTCCTATGCGTATGAATTTGGGAACTATAGCATTATAACCTTTAAGTATAGGGTTAAAACCATAATCATACAAAGCCACATTAAATTTTGTCATAGCTTTATTATATTCTAAAAGCGGATCATAAACTTGGTAGTTTTTATATTCTTGTTCAAAATCATTTAAATCTTGTTCTTTGGCAAAAGAAAAGACCACAAAGAAAAATAAAACAAAAGATATAAAACTGAATTTCAAATAAAAACTCCTAACAATTTGAATATATTATAACATATTCTAATCAATATTTATATCCCAATAAAAATTTACCCATTCTTTAGCTTCTTTGATTTTAAATTCAGGTATTAAAAGAGCACTATTTTTATAAAAAATACTTGCAATTTTTAATTGTATATGAGGAAATTTTTCAAGCAGTACTTTTTTAATTTCACTTAAACTTTCTCCACTATCTACAATATCATCTATAAGTAAAACTTTTTTATACTTGCTAAGATCGGGTATATTAAAAATTTCAATAGTATCAAGTTTTGTAGTATCATTATAATGAATAGAATTAAGAGTGAAAAGTTGACGTGTTTGTAAAGCAACAGCTAAAGAATGTCCTAAACTCATACCGCCTCTTGCTATAGCTAAAAGCGCACCAGGATTGAAATCTTTTTTAATCTCTTTAGCTAAGACTTTAACATCTTCTTTAAATTCATCGTAAGAGTAGAAAATCATTGTTTTTCCTTGTTTTTCCTTGTTTATTGTAAGGCAATAAGTAAAAAATTTCCTAAGGAAATTAAACTTAAAACTATAATGCCAATATTAATTTTATCCCATTCGCGTTTAAAAATTCTTACTAGCAAATAAGAAATAAAGCCAAAAGCAAAACCTGTAGTGATAGAATAAGTAAGAGGCATCATGGTAATAGTAAAAAAGCTAGCTACTGCTATAGCACTATCTTGAAAATTGATATTTTTTACTTCCATAAACATTAAAATACCTACCATAGTAAGTACAGGATAAATCGCATTTGCAGGTATGGCTTTAAAAAGCGGTAGTAAAAATAGGGTAAAAATAAAACAAATGCTAACAACTAAAGCACTAAGTCCTGTTCTACCTCCACTTTCAACTCCTGTAGAGCTTTCAACAAAAGCTGTTACTGTAGAAGTGCCTACTATAGATCCTAAGGCTGAACTTGTTGCATCTGCTATTAAGGTTTTACCTAGTTTTTTTTCTCCATTTTCAGGATTATCAAAAATTTTACCCCTTTCACCTATACCTGTAATCGTTCCTATGCTATCAAAAAGTTGGGTAATGAAAAAGGTTAAAATAATAGGTATCATGCTAATATTTAAAGCACTTTTAATATCTAGTTTTAAAAAAATAGATCCTAAGCCATCTTCTGAGCTAAAATTAGGTAAAGAAAGAATTTGTGTAGGAAAGCTTGCATGATCTAAATGAAAAATCCAAGCTATAATAGAACTGATTAATACTCCTAAAATAAAAACTCCGCGCAATCTTATAGCCCAAAAAAAGATGATTAAAGCTAGGGTGAAAATTCCAAAAAGTACAGAAGTGCTTTTAAAATTTCCTATGCTTACTAAAGTGTCTTTATTGTGTATAATAATACCCATTTGACTAAGACCTAAAAAAGCGATAAAACAACCTATACCAGCACAAATTGCAAGGCGTAAATCTTTAGGTATACTAGCAATAATCCAAAGGCGAAATCGAGTAAAAGAAAGAATAAAAAAAATCATACTAGAAATAAAAACCGCCCCTAAGGCACTTTGCCAAGCTATATTTTGTCCTAAGCAAACTGTAAAAGTAAAATAAGCATTAAGTCCCATTCCTACACTCATAGCTATAGGGGTATTAGCAAAAAAAGCATTAAAAGCACTTGCAATAATGCTAATTAAAGCTGTTGCAGTGATTAAAGCTTCTATAGGCATACCAGTATTTCCTACTATGCTAGAATTAACAGGAATGATATAAACCATAGCTAAAAAGGTGGTAAGTCCTGCTATAATTTCAGTTTTAAAATTTGTTTTATTTTCTTGAAGTTTGAAAATATGCATATTTACCTCATTTAATAGATTTTAAGTTCATTATAAAGACTGTCGCGTTCTACAGGAATGAGATTTGAGGTTTTAATCATATCAATAAAAGTTTTTAAATTTGTGCCTTGAGAAGATTTTGCTCCTCCTGCACTTTGTATACTTTCTTTTTCTATAGTACCATCTAAATCATTTGCCCCAAATTCTTGAGCTACCATGGCTAAATTTAAAGTCATTGTAGCCCAGTAAGCTTTGATATTTTTGATATTATCTAAAATTAAACGTGCAATGGCAATAGTTTTTAAAATTTCTTCACTATCCATGGTTTTATCACTTTTTATAAAGCTATTGTTTTTTTGCCAAACTAAAGGGATAAAAGCGTTAAAACCCCCAGTTTGATCTTGCAAAGCACGCAATCTTAACATATGATCAATTCTATGAGTTCTTTCTTCTATATGGCCAAAAAGCATGGTAGCATTGCTTTGTCTTCCTTTTTCATGCCACAATTTATGGATTTTAATCCAGTTTTGACTACTAACTTTACCATGGCAAATTTTCTTGCGTATGGTTTCATCAAAAATTTCAGCTCCTCCTCCAGGCATGGAATCAACTCCATATTCAATCATTTTTTCTATTACTTCTTCATAACTCATTTTAAAATGTCTATGTAAAAAGTCAATTTCAGCAGCAGTCATAGCCTTTACATGCATATAAGGATATTTATCTTTTATCATTTTAAAAATTTCTAAATACCACTGCCAGCTAGTATTTTTATTATGTGCTGAAACAATATGTACTTCTTTTGTTCCACGTTTTACGGTTTGATCAACAATTTGCATAATTTCTTCATGACTCATAATATAAGGGTTAGGATTTTTACGGTGGGCTGAAAAAGCACAAAATTTACAAGTATCTGCACAAATATTAGTAGGATTGATGTGACGATTGATATTAAAATATACTTTTTTCCCATGAAGTTTTGTGCGTTTTTTATGAGCGTACTTGCCTAGGGTAAAAAGATCTAAATCCCAAAGAGCATTAGCTTCTTCTTCGTTTAATCTTTCTTCATTTTCAAGTTTGTTAAGTAAAATTTCCATATGTTTCGCTTTTCATTGTTTTTAAATAAAGCATTATAATTTTTGCTTACTGAAAAAGAGTTTATAGAAAAAGCCAAAATAAAAGATATTTTTGTTAAGATTATCAATAAAGAATAATATAATAAGCAAGGATTAGGTTTTGTTAAGCAAGGAATTAGAACTTTTTAAAAAAAATCTTCATTCTTATACTCAAAGTTGTAGGAAATTTTTTCTTAAACAAGGGGCTTTTAGTTTATATCATTCTAAAAATATGGATTATTTTATAAAAAAAGCCTATGAAATCATTCTTAAAGAATATTTTGAAAATTTTTTACCCCAACATGATAATATTCCCTTTTGTGTTTTAGCAAGCAAAGCTTATGCAAGTAATAGTCTTTGTTTTAATGAAAGCATTTCTTTAATCTTTGTTTATAAAGACATTAAAGCTTATCATTTAAAACCTATTATTAAAGCTTTTATTGAAATTTTAAATGATGCTTCTTTGCAGATTGATTTTATTACTTTAGAATTAAATGGGCTTTATAATGCTAGTAATGCGCTTAAAACTTCTATCATACAAACCCGTTTTATATGTGGGTCTAAACCTTTATTTAGAGAGGTTAAGACTAAATTTGATAGTATCCTTAAAGAACATAAAAATAAATTTGCAAAGCTTTTATTTGAAAATTTTAAGGAATTTGATATTCCTTTTATAAAGCAAGAATTTAATATTAAAAAAGATTTTGGAGGATTAAACCATTTAAGGTCTTTAGAAAGTTTGCTTGTTCTTTTTAAAAATTCTCCAAAAAATTATGCTTTAAATTTTATGGATGAAAAAAATTTAAGTCATTTGCGTTTGGCTAGTGATTTTTTACTTTCTTTAAAATCAGCCATGAATTTGCAAAATGCTAAAGATGAGGATGAGTTTTTGCTTGTTAATGTGAGTGATTTAAGCGAGTTAATGTATAAAAAAGCTAAAAAGCATTTTAAAGCAAAAGAGCTTTTAGTACAAAAAGCTTTACAAAGTATGCATACTATAGGTTTTTATACTCATTTTTTAGTAAAACAAATGCAAGATCAACTTTCTTCTGTTTGTAAACAAAAATATCGATTTAAAAGCCTTTTTGAGTTTTTACAATACCTATTAAAGCTTCAAGATCAAGTTATACAATTTGATCTTGATATGATTTTTTTATTAAAAAATTTAAAATATACCAAGCAAGATATAGAAAATTCTTTGATACTTTTTGGAAAAATTTTTTATAAAAAACACAGTTTTTGTCTTTTAAAACTCTTGCTTGATAGTGGTATTTTAAAAGATTTGTGTAAACCTTTTTGGACAGTGCGTTTTTTAAGCGATGAAGAGGGAAATTATACCTTTGATGAACAAGTTTTCTTAATGTTAAAAGAATTTGAAAAATATCAAGATGATTTAGAAGTGCTTAAAAAATTAAGCATTGAGAAAAAAATGATTTTAAAATTAGTCATACTTTTAAGCGCTATAGAAAATGAAAATGAAATTTCTTTAGCAAGTATATATAGGGCTTATTGTTATAAATTTGATTTAAAAAATGAAATTTTAGAATTTGGGCTTAAAATTTTTAAAAATAATAATGCCTTAAAAGATCTAGTAGAAAAAGAAGATATTTATAATCCTATCATTATAAGTGCTTTGGTTTCAAAATTAGAAAATTTAGAAAATTTAGAACTTTTATACACTTTAACGCGTCTAAAAGCACAAGCTTTGCATTTTAATACTTTTTATTTTAGATCTCTTGATAAGCTTTTAGAAAATGCAAAACAAGGTTTTGAAGATGAAAATTTACTTGAAGAAAGCACAAGAAGGGTTAAAAAAGAATTAACTTTAAAAAGAACAAAGGTTTTTTTAGATCAAGATGCCATATTGCAAGATAAAATCATGCATATAAAATCTAATCTTTTTATCATAAAAAATACTTTTGAAGATATTGTTGCTATTGCAAAATTAGCTAAAGATAATGAATTAAAATTTTGGTTTAACAATGAGATAAATCTTAGTTTGCAAATCGTAGCTCCACTTTCTTTTAATCTTGCTATTGTTTTAAGATCTTTGGCTAATTTAAATCTTATTTTTATGCATTTTTTTGAACTTTTTGATAATAAAATTTATTTAAGATTTGAGTATGATAATATCATTAGCGATGAACAAAAACTTAAGCTTTGTGAGCTTTTAAATTCAAATCTTTCGAGTTTAACTTTAAAAAAAATCAAAAAGCCTATCATTAAAAAAGACGAGTTAAAATTAGATTTAACTTATGCTAAAAATTATGTTAAATTAGGTCTTAATACCAAAGATCAGCAAGGTTTAATGGCGTATTTAATGGATACTTTTAATGAATTTAAACTTGTTTTATGCACAGCTAAAATTCAAACTATAAGGCAAAGAACGCGTAATATTTTTATTTTTCAAAAGGATGAAAATTTAATGCAAAATGAGCAAAAATTAATCAATTTCTTAATAAGTGAGTAAAAAATGTGTGGAATTGTAGGTTATATAGGAAATAATGAAAAAAAACAAATCATTTTAAATGGACTTAAAGAATTAGAATATCGCGGTTATGATAGTGCGGGTTTAGCTGTGATGAAAGAAGGGGAATTAAGTTTTTTTAAAGCTGTAGGAAAACTTGAAAATTTGGCTAATAAATGCGTGAATTTTACAAGCGAGGGTTATGGTTTTGCTATAGGACATACAAGATGGGCAACTCATGGAAAACCAACAGAGATTAATGCCCATCCGCATTTAGGACAGTATTCTTGCGTGATTCACAATGGTATCATAGAAAATTATAAAGAAATTAAAGATAAACTTGAAAAACAAGGTATAACTTTTTTAAGTCAAACCGATACAGAAGTACTTGTAAGACTTTTTGAATTTTACGCACAAGAAATGCAAGCCTTTAAGGCTTGGCAAAAAACCATTAAAGAATTACGTGGAGCTTTTGCAACCCTTTTGGTCACAAAAAAAGATCCCAATTGTGTCTTTTTTGCAAAAAATGCTGCACCTTTGATTATCGGCAAAAATGCCAATAAAGAATGGTTTTTTTCTTCAGGAAATGCTCCTTTAATAGGGAATTGCGATGAGGTAATGTATCTTGAAGATTTAAGTTTAGGTTATATCAATCAAGATGAACTTGTTATTTATGAAAATGATGTTTTAAAACCCCTTTGTTTTTCTAAGCTTTTAGGAGATAAAGCTTATGCGAAAAAAGATGGCTTTCGTTTTTTCATGGAAAAAGAAATTTATGAACAAAGCCGTGTGATGAGTGAAGTGTTAATGGGTCGCATTCAAGGTGAAGAAGTGGTTTTTGATGAACTCCAAAAAGAAGACTTAAACCAAGTAGAAGAAATCACTTTATGTGCTTGTGGGACAAGTTATCATGCAGCAATGGCAAGTGCTTATTTGTTTGAAAGGATAGCAAAAGTTAGAGCTAGGGTAGAAATTGCTAGTGAATTCCGTTATAGGCAAGCCCTAATTAAACCCCATGCTTTATTTATTGTTATTTCTCAAAGTGGAGAAACAGCTGATACCTTAGAAGCTTTAAAAATTGCAAAAGAACAAGGAGCTAAAACCTTTGCTATTTGCAATGTAGATAATTCTAATATAGTCCGTTTGGCGCATTTAAGTCTTTTAACGCGTGCAGGCATTGAAAAAGGTGTAGCATCAACTAAGGCTTTTGCAACTCAGGTTTTAACCTTGTGGATGCTTGCTATTTTTATGGCACAAAAAAGAAATTTTAATGTTTCTAGTGAAATTAAAGCCCTTTTACACACTCCAAAATGCGTCATGGTAAACCAAGCTTTGCATGAAAAAATCCACCGTTTATCTAAACGTTATTTAGACGGTCATGGTTTTTTCTTCATAGGCAGAGATGTGTTTTATCCTTTAGCCTTAGAAGGGGCTTTGAAATTAAAAGAATTATCCTATTTGCATGCTGAAGGTTATCCAGCAGGGGAGATGAAGCATGGTCCTATAGCCTTAGCAGACTCTAAACTTTATACCATAGCCTTAATGCCAAAACACATGCTTTATGAAAAAACTAAGTCTAATGTTGAAGAACTTATTGCTAGAGATTCTACCGTGTTAAGTATCTCTCCTTTAGAATTTGATTTAAGCGATGATTTGATTTTAACAACAAAACAAGATCATTATATGTGTGAATTTTTTGAAATGATGCTAATTACCCAGCTTTTGGCCATGGAAATTTCTATACGCTTAGGAAATGATGTAGATATGCCAAGGAATTTAGCCAAAAGTGTAACAGTAGAATAATTAAAATACATAAATATTAAATTATAAGCTAGTTTTATGCTAGTTTTTGTTTAAATGAATCATACAATTTTTCTACAAAGGAAATACTATGGAATATAGAATCGAGCATGATACTATGGGTGAGATTAAGGTCCCAAACGACAAGTATTGGGGGGCACAAACTGAAAGAAGTTTTGAAAATTTTAAAATCGGTTGTGAAAAGATGCCAAAGGTTTTAATTTATGCTTTTGCAAATCTTAAAAAATCTCTAGCCTTAGTAAACAACAAGTTTGGTAAACTTGACGATATTAAAAAAGATGCTATTGTTCGTGCCTGTGATGAGATTATCGCAGGAAAATTTGATGATAATTTTCCCCTTGCAGTTTGGCAAACAGGATCAGGAACGCAAAGCAATATGAATATCAATGAAGTCATTGCAAATCGTGCAAGTGAAATCATAGAAGGTGATTTTCGTAAACAAAAATGTGTCCATCCTAATGATCATGTGAATATGAGTCAAAGTTCTAATGATACTTTCCCAACAGCCATGAGTATTGTTGCAGTAGAGCAAGTTGAAAAAAAACTTATCCCAGCCCTTGATGAGCTTATTGCTACTTTTGAAAAAAAAGTACAAGAATTTAAAGATATTATCAAAATAGGGCGCACTCATTTACAAGATGCTACTCCTCTTACCCTAGGACAAGAATTTAGCGGCTATGTTTCTATGCTTTTACACTCAAAAGAGCAAATTCTTTCTTCTTTACCTACTTTAAGAGAATTAGCCATAGGAGGTACAGCAGTAGGTACAGGACTTAATGCCCATGCGCAATTAAGCCAAAAAGTCAGTGAAGAATTAAGCAAACTCATAGGTACAAAATTCATCTCAAGTCCTAATAAATTTCATGCTTTAACAAGCCATGATGCTATCAATTTTACTCATGGAGCCATGAAGGGTTTAGCAGCAAATTTGATGAAAATCGCAAATGATATAAGATGGTTATCCTCAGGTCCTAGATGCGGGCTTGGAGAGCTTAATATCCCTGAAAATGAACCAGGAAGTTCCATCATGCCAGGTAAGGTAAATCCTACTCAGTGTGAAGCTATTACTATGGTTGCAGTACAAGTTATGGGTAATGATGCTACTATAGGTTTTGCAGCAAGTCAAGGAAATTTTGAGCTTAATGTATTTAAACCTGTGATTATTTACAATTTCTTACAAAGTCTTGATTTATTAGCCGATGCTATGCACTCATTTAATATACATTGTGCAAAAGGCATAGAACCAAACCATGAAAAAATAGCTTATAATCTTCACAATTCTTTGATGCTAGTAACAGCTTTAAATCCTCACATAGGCTATGAAAATGCTGCTAAAGTTGCTAAAAATGCTCACAAAAAAGGCATCTCTTTAAAACAAAGTGCTATGGAACTGGGTTTAGTGAGTGAGCAAGACTTTGACAAATTTGTTGATCCTAGTAAAATGATAGGTCCAAATAACTAATATAAATTTGCCTTTTTGGCAAGTTTATATTAAATTTTTCTCTTTTAATATACTATACATTCTTAAAGTAGACATAAAAAAAGTTAAAATTGCAGGTCCTAAAATAATACCCCAAAACCCAAAGGTTGAAATCCCTGCTATCATGGCTAAGAAAATTAAAAGTTCATTGATTTTTGTAGGAGTTTTAACTAGTTTTTTATTGATCCACTTAATAATCAAAGGTTTGATTAAAGTATCTGCGATAAAAGAAATAACAAGCACACAGTAAATAAAAATCACAAGAGCTGAATGTAAACCATTATAAGCAAATTCATAAAGACTAAGAGGTATATAAACTAAAGCCCCTCCTATAGCAGGTATGAGAGAGCTTAGTGCAAAAATCACACCCATTAAAACCCCATCATAATCATAAAGCATAGTAATCAAACCAAAAAGTGCACCTTGAAAAATAGCAACAATCACCATAGAATAAAGCACCACAGCCATAACATTGCCCACTTCGCTTAAAACATCATCAAGTTCTTTTTTATCAATAGGAATAATAGACTTAAGATAAATTACTAGTTCTGTCCCGTATAAATTAGCAAAAAAGTAAAATATACAAATTAAAACCATATCTATAAGAAATTTAGCCCCTGATTTAGTAAAGCTTGAAACATAACTTAAAATTTGTTGAGAAATGCTATTTAAGTCTATAGAGCTTAGAGCTTCTTGAATTTTAGGCTTTAAAAAGCTTAAACTTTCAGGCAAAGAAAAATGATAGCTTTTTATATAATCAAGAGTTTGAGTGATTAAATGAATATCAAAATTTTTTAAAGCTTTAGCAAGTTCTATCATAGTATAAACAAAGGGTGCAAAAAAAAGCAAAACCATGCAAGAAGTAGTAAGTACACAAGCAAGGAATTTACGACCTTTGGTGAGATTTAAAAATTTAGTATGGATATTTGCAGTAGCTACTGCCATTAAACTAGCGATAATAATAACAAGCAAAAAACCTTTAAAAAGATATAGCAAAAGCAATAAAACTACTAAAATAAAACTTATAAGAAAAAATTTACCATTTTGCAAAATCTACCCCTCAAATAAATTTTTTTCGTACTTAAGTTTTAAAGCTTTAAAACTTTTAGCATTTGCTATACGCCCTTTTGCTGTACGTTCTATATAGCCATTTGCAAGCAAATAAGGTTCAATCACATCTTCTATAGTGTTTTCATCCTCGCTTAAGGCTGCTGCTATGCTTGCAAGCCCCATGGGTTTTTTAGCTGAGCTTAAAAGTTCAAGATATCTTAAGTCCATTGCATCAAAGCCTAGTTCATTAACCCCTAAAGAATTTAAAGCCTCATGCGCTCTTTTTAATGTAATCACATCTTCGTCCCTAACATCAGCAAAATCACGCACTCTTTTTAGCAATCTTAAAGCTATTCTAGGAGTAGAACGTGATCTTTTAGCTATTTCAAAAGCAGCTTGTTCTTCGCAAGTTTTATGGAGTTTTAAAGCTGCTTTTTGAAGTATGATAGCAAGTTCATCATCTTTATAAAATTCAAGGCGAAATTGCATGCCAAAGCGATCACGCAAAGGATTGCTTAGCATGCCAGCACGCGTTGTAGCTCCAATAAGTGTGAATTTAGGTAAGTCTATTTTTATAGTTTGTGCTGCAGGACCACTTCCTATGATAATATCAAGCCGGTAGTCTTCCATAGCCGGATAAAGCACTTCTTCAATGGCAGGACTTAAACGATGAATTTCATCAATAAAAAGTATATCCCCTTCATTAAGATTAGTTAAAATAGCTGCTAAATCTCCACTTTTTTCTATCATAGGCGCTGCTGTAGTTTTGATACTTGCACCCATTTCATAAGCAATAATATTTGCCAAAGTAGTTTTTCCAAGTCCTGCTGGTCCACTAAAAAGTATGTGATCTAAACATTCTTGACGCTTCTTAGCTGCTTGTATAAAAACATATAAATTTTTTTTGATCTTTTCTTGTCCTATATAAGCTTCAAAATTTGAAGGACGCAGCGAGGTTTCATAGTTTTCATCAAAGGAATATTTTTCTATTTCTACTATTCTATCCATATCTTTACTTATTATTTTAGAAAAATTAAAATAAGATTTTAGCTAAAATTTGCTAGAATTTAAATTAAACTCTAAAGAATTATGGTTTAAAAAATGGGAATTTTAACAAAATTAGAATTAGATTATGAAAGCGATGATATAGAAAAATTTTTACAATTTTTCAGAACCATGTGCGATAGATTTGAACCCTTGATCATTAAACTAGGAAGTGATGCTTTGCGTTATAAAGAAGCTATAAAAGAATTAGGGGTTTTAATCCACAATACCGCTTGGGCATCAAGACGTCTAAATCTTGAAGAACTTACTGATTTTTGCGTCTTTTGTGAAGAGATGATGATACAAGCTGATCGTTTTAAAGGTCCTGCTAGTGAGGAGTTTACAGACTGGATGCTTTTAGTAAGTGATCAATTTGAAAAATATTGTCGTTCTTATGAAAACGATGATGCGGTTTTAGCTCTTTTTAATCCTTTAATTGTTAATGTTCCAAATATTATTTCTAAATAAGGGAGTGACTTGGCTTCGACAAGAATAATCCTGTTTGGATGGCATGTCGCTTTGGGCAAAGCGTAAAAAGCCTAAATAAAATTAAACGCAAACAACGTTAAATTTGCTCCTGCTTACGCTAAAGCTGCGTAAGTTCAGTTGAGCCTGAAATCAAGCCATACTATCTAACTTGTTTTTCGGTCATTTTGATAGTGTAGTCTTAACTTTTGACAAATTTTAAGATGAAATAAATTCTTAGCCTTACTTTTAAGTTTTGGAAGATGAGCGAAGTAGGGTGAAAAAGTCATCTTTGCTAAGCATGTAGAGGTCTTTATGGGCTTATTTTTGGACAGGGGTTCGATTCCCCTCACTTCCACCAAGATTTTTAAACTTTTAAAACAATGAATTTTGTGTTTTATTTTATATAATTTTTACCTTAGTTTAAGATATTAAAACTATATCTAATTCTATAAATTTTGCTATCAAAACTTCTTTTTAACCTTCCTTTAAAACAAAATTACTTATTATTGCTTATTTACTTTATGTATTTTATCTTACTTTTAAGATGAAACATTTTATATAAATTGATTCATTTAAGTTTGTGTTTGAATAATTTATTAAACACTAAAAATCAATATCTAGTTTTTATAATATTTTAGTTTTTACAATTTTTGTATTTTTTTAAAATAAAGGATAATATTTTATGAAAAAATTATATTTAAAGTCTAGTGTATACAACACGGGGGGGGGTAATGGCTTCTTCCAAAAAACTTATTTTATCTTTAGCTACTATTTCTTGTTTAAGCTCTTTAGCCTTAGCTCAAATTAGTGGACCACCTTACGCTATACCTTATACTCAAGGAAATAATTACTACTATACTCTTTTAGGATATTATCCAGGAACTCAAATTGAAGTAAATGGTAATGGAAGTACCAATAGCATCTTTTTAGGTAGATATGCTTATGTTAAAAATGGTGATGGATCAAAAACAATTTATGCTTATGTGGATAATTCTGATAAAATCAATATACCTTATATAATTAATAAAGGAATCATAGCTGGTTCTTTAAACATAGAAAACAAAAATCAAACTCAAAAAGATGCATCCATAAATGTTAACACCATAGACAATCAAGGCTTTCTTAAAAATGCCTACATAGGAATTTGGGGAGATAAACAAGCAAACATAACAATAAACTCTTTTTCAAACTCAGGCATTGTCTATAACTCACAAGATCAAGCAATATATCTTGAAAAAAATGTACAAATCACTGATTTTACCAATACCGGGCTCATCGCAGGAACAACAAATAAACTCATATTTGGCAGTCAAAATGTAAGCAGTATCCAAATAGGAAAAGATCAAGAATCATTACAGCGTTCCTCTACCACCACTACCATAAAAAACTTTAAAAACCAAGGTCTAATAGGAAATAGCAACCAAGACGCCAATGCCATTGGCTTTAATAGTGCAAACCTCACTACCTTCATCAACACCCAATTAATCCTAAGTCAAGGAAAAGCCATACATCTTGAAAGTACCCACATTACAAACTTTATCAATAGAGGCTTTATAGGAGCTTATGGACCTTATACTTTTGGCAATACCTCAAATTCATCAGGTATTACCATTTTACGCAGCACCATTGATAATTTTATCAATACAGGTATTATCTCAGGAGTAATAGGTGTAAATCTATCAGGAGATATTTCAACCTTTATCAATACAGGTTTTATAAGATCAACCGATAGCACTAGTGAACAACGTGCAGCCATAAATTTATTTAACACAGATAGTAAAGCACCAAATATTGATTATCTTATCAACGCAGGTACTCTTGACTCACAATCTCAAGGCATACTCATAACAGCAGGAAGCACTATAAACAATCTTTTTAATACAGGAACCATAAAAGCACAAAAAGATGGTATCACTTTTATTTCAGAAAACCATACTCAAAATGATATAAAAATAGGTAAAATCATCCTAACAAAAGATAGCAGCATAGATGCCACACAAAACGCTATCAATGTAAATTTAGTACAAAGTAGTAGGAATTCTCACAACAAAAACCTCTCTATAGACTCCATAAACATCCAAGAAGGTGCCAAGGTTTCTGGGCAAGAAGTAGGTATAAAAATAGAAAAAAGCAATGGCTCTGGTTCTAGATCTGTAGGTCAAATCATAGTAGCTGGAGAAGTCTCAGGTAAGGAAGGTGGTATAGTCAACGAAGGCACCATAAAAGCTAGTGATAACACAGCCATCATAGTAAAAGAAAGTGGAAGCATCACTTCAAGTAATGGTAAATCGGCTATAGTAAATAAAGGAAGCATAGAAGGTGATATTAAAATCCAAGGTACTCTAAGTTCTATTGAAAACTCTTCTACCATAAAAGGAAACATTACAAACAATGGTTCTAATAATTTAGAAATAAAAAATCAAAACAGCGCCAAAATAGAAGGAAATTTATTTAATACCGGAAAAGGTAAATTAACTATAGAAAACCAAAACAATGGTAGTAGTACTGCTACTATAAGTGGAAATATAGCCAACACAGGAGATGGTAGTTTAATGCTTAATAACTCCTCCACTTTAACAGGAAATATATACAATTATGGAAGTGGTAAATTAACTATAGAAAACCAAACTAATACTCAAAATGGCAATACTTCCATCTCAGGTTATGTTGCAAACATAGGAATGGGTCAATTAGAACTCATGAATAATGCAAGCATTAGTGGAAGTGCTTATAATATAGGAGGAGGTAGTTTAATGCTTAATAACTCCTCCACTTTAAAAAGTGTATACAATTATGGAAGTGGCGATTTAAAAATAGAAAATAAAAATAGTGCTACTATTAATTCTATCATGAATCAAGGAAGTGGTAATGTAATACTTGATAATAGTGCTACTATAACTCAAGGCATCACAAATCAAGGAACAGGTAATTTAATGATAACTAACCAAAGTGGTGCTAGCATTGAAAATATTAGCAATGAAAGCTCAGGCGATGTAATGCTTAACAACACTGGTTCTATAACAAAAGGTATAACAAACTCTGGTAATGGTAATCTAAACCTAACCAACCAAGAAAATGCCTCCACTTATGGTGGCAGTGTTGTTATAGGGTTATGTTACCTGAGTCTTCATTTGTGATAGCTCCTAAGATGGTAGCATTTTTTTTGTTATGTAAATTGATATTGCCATTTGCATTATTACTTATATCTCCTATTATTTTAGCATTGGAAGAATTAGTAAGATTTAAGACTCCTAAATCTTGGTTGCTTATATTTCCTAAAATGGAAGCACCTTTTTGATTGTTTAGGACTAAAATCCCTTTTTGCATTATTAGATATATTTCCTTTTATGCTAGCATCAGTATTTTCATCGTCTTTGTTTTCTATGCTTAAATAGCCATCTGCATTGTTTAATATGTTTGCATTTATTTTTGTATTATTTATAATATTTAGTTCGCCTGAGTCTTCATTTGTGATAATTCCACTAATACCTTGGGATGAGGAGTTGATAAGATTTAGTTTTCCTAGGTCGGCATTTATGATAGCTGCTGTAATACTAGCATGGTCTTTGTTTTTTATGTTTAATTTTCCTAAGCCTTTGTTTATAATCCATTTTGAGATATTGGCTTGATCTTTGTTATCTATATCTAGTTTTGCTGAGTTGGTATTGCTTATACCTTTTATGATTTGTGCATCTGTTTGGTTTTTTATACTTAGATCATTGAGGCTAGTGTTGATGATATTTTGGGCTATGATTCCTTCATTAAGGATATCAGCCTCTTTGCCGGAGAGTTCTCCAGAAACTACGATTTGACCTGTTATTTTTTGATTTGGTCCTACATATATGCCAGCTTTATCTCCATGGACTTTAGCTCCTTTTTTCACATTTATAGAACCTATAGCAAGAGTTTTGTTTCCTATTAAATTGACATTGATAGCATTTTTTCCTGCTTGTATGTTGCTATTTTCTTTTAGGATGATTTGATCTATGATATTTTCTTCATCTTGGTTTGATCCTATAAAAGATATGCCATGAGATTGTGCTTTTATGGTTCCATTATTGTTTAGGGTATTTATTTTACTTCCTGTTTGAAGTACAATGGCATTATGTTTTGAGTCAATGATGCCTGTATTGTTGAAATTAATAATAATGCCATTTTTATAAATACACTTTTGTTTGCACCTAATAGTTTTCCGCTATTATTAAAATTGGTTATAATAGGTTTACTTTCTTTGCTTCCATGCATCATGATACCAAATACAGAGTCTTTGCTTCCTATAGTACCTTCGTTATTAAAATTTTCTATTGTAACGCTTTTATCATTTTTTTGCGCTATTTTAACTCCTGAAGCGTGAGTTGCTCCTATGATAGTGCCTTTATTATTGAAATTTTTTACTTGAACATTGCCTTCAAAAAATACCCCATTAACATTGGGCGAGTGTATATCTTTTGTATTTTCAAAATTATCTATAATTATATTTCCTTCATTACCTCATTCCTATGTAAATATTACCATTAATAGTTCCTTTGTTAAGGATGGTAGTGACATTAAGCATATCAGTATTGCTTCCATAAACATGGATGGCTTTTTCTGTAATGCTTATAAGGTTGGCTGTGTTAGTTAGTGTTGCGTCCTTTTGTATGGTTAAAGAATTGGTGCTGTTGTGACCTTGAATTTGTATGGTGCCTGTTTGATCGTTAGTGATGGTACAAGTGTTGCCAGTGCAATTTGGTCCAGTGATTTCAGCCGTGCTATAAGAATTGAAAAAAGAAATGGCAGCTAAAGATAAAACAAGTTTTGTTGACGATGAAGAACAATGCATGTTAATAACTCCTCCCTTTTTGTTTTTTAGAATAATTTTCATTACAAAAATAGTTTTTAGTTTGCAAAATAATTTTGCATTTTAAAAATATTTTTGTTTGAAAAATTCTTTTTAAGATTTTTATAATTTATCTTTAAAAATAAAAGTAAGATAAAATACAAAAATCAACTGAGTAATAATAAGCAATATATCTTTAAAAAAAGATTAAATCATTATAATTTTATTATGAAGTATTTAAAAATTTATTGTTTTATAAGTCTTGAAATATAGGTAAAATTTGACTTTGATGAAATTTATAAATAATATTTAATATCAATAAGAAATAAAATCTTATTGATATGATTTTGATAAAGTTTATCGATTAGCTTTTAAGAGAATTTAAAATAAAGTTTATGAATTCATCACTATCATTAGGGCAAGGTATAAGATCATAATGTTGTTTGGCTAAATGTTTATATTCTATGCCTAATTCAAAAATAGTTTCTGAACAGTCTATGCAAAAAGATATAGGGTAGATTAAAGCTTGCTTGTTTAAATTTGCTAATATATCACTTGTGTTTGGTTCAAGCCATTTAACAGGACCTAGTTTTGATTGGTAAGCTAAAATAAATTCATCAAAATGATCTTTTAAATTTTCTTTTAAAATTTTTACATGCTCGTTGACTTGTTTTTCATATAAATCACCTTTTTTTATTAAAGAAATAGGCAAAGAATGGGCTGAAAAAATTAAAATTTTGGCTTTGCATTCTTCTTGTTTTTTTAAGATGTGCGAGATAATCATTTGATTGTATAAGGCGTCTTTGTAAAAAACATCAATGGTTTTTATTTTAGCTTGAATATTTAAAGCTTGAATTTCATTTTGTAAAACTTCAAGAGAAGTGCTTACTGTGGTAGAGGAATGATGAGGATAAAGGGGAAAAAGGATTAACTCATCTTCTTTATTAAAATGGTATTTTTTTAGTACTTCTTTTGCAAAAGGGGGCACATAAAGATTGACAAAATCAAATTGAAAATCGTTTTGTTTTGAATTTAATTTATCACATAAACTTTGTGTGATTTCATTTAAGGGAGATTTGCCCCCCATTTGTTTATAATTTTCTTGCATGGCTTTTTTACGTGATTTTGTTATAACCCATGCTAATAATTTTCTTAAAAATTTGTTTTTAATGCTTAGTATATAAGGATCATTAAACATATTTTTCAAGAAAGTTTCACATTCTTGTAGATTGTTTGCTCCTCCCATATTTAAAAATAAAACTAATTTCATATAAACCTTTCTAAAATTTCTTGTATTTTATAAGCATCATAAGCATTTGCTAAATGATGAGGCTTGTTGTTTGCTAAATTTAATAAAGCTTCGTGTTGTCCAAAAAGAGGACTTTGTTGATTTGTTTTTAAGGGTTTTCCATCTTTAAATAAAGAAAAATCATTTAAATTTGCTTCATAAAAATGTTTTTGAGTGATAAGATGAAGTTTTCTAAGCTTTTGGGTGCTGTTCCAACTTTGATGTATGCTAGCTATACTTTTTTCGAGTTCGCATAAAAATATACTTTCGCTTTCTTTTTTTGGATCTTGGGTGTATTTTTTAAGTAAATTGGTTTTAAGTATATTTTGTTTGCTTAAAAAGGTTAATAAGTCTAAATCGTGCACTGATAAATCATGTAAAATTCCTACATCGTGAATTCTTTGAGGATAAGAAGAAAATCTTCGTATATTAATACTAATGATTTCTTGGTCGTATAAATCTTGTTTTAAGCTTATAAGGGCTGGATTAAATCTTTCACAAAAACCTACAGCGAGTTTTACTTGGTGTTTTTGAGCTAGGTTTATGATTTGAGAAATTTCATTTAGATTAAGCGCTAAGGGTTTTTCAATGAGTACGTTTTTACAATATGGAAAAACTTTTTTTGCAAGTTCTAAGTGCGAATTAGTAGGGGTTGCTATAATGATAATATCATTTTTTTGTTTTAAAAAATCTTCTAGTTTATTAAAAAAGGGTTGGTGTGATTTTTCATTTTGTACTAGATCAAATAAGGCATTTATTTTAAAATGAGGGTTTTTTGTAAGTTCGTTTAAGTGATTTTGCCCCATTTTTCCTAGACCTATAATACCTATTTTCATAGATTAGTCCTTAAAAACCGCTATAACTTGATCTTGTTCTTTTTGGCTTAAAAAAGGTGAAAAAGGTAAAGATAAGATATGATCGCTAGCATATTGTGCGTTTTTAAGTTCTAAATTTGAAAATGTACTAAAACAAGGTTGTTTATGTAAAGGGGTGGGATAGTGTATAGCATAAGGTATATTTGCTTTTTCAAATTTTTTTAATATACTTGGTCTGTCTTCTACTAAAATACTGTATTGTGCGTAAGTGCTAAAAGCATTTGGATGGATTTTAGGGATTTGGCAATTTTTTAAGTTAGTATCATAAATTTGGGCTAATTTTTGTCTTTGATTTAATTCTTCTTGGAAGTGTTTGAGTTTTACATTTAAAATTGCTGCTTGTAGGGTATCAAGGCGTGCATTTATCCCTATGAGCTCATGTTTGTAGCGTTGGGTTTGTCCGTGATTGAGTAAAATTTTAATTTTTTTGGCTAGTTCATCATCATGGCAAAAAACTGCTCCTCCATCTCCATAAGCGCCTAAAGGTTTGGATGGGAAAAAGCTTGTGCAAGAAATTTTAGCAATAGAGCATGATTTTTCTTGTTTAAAACTTGCACCAAAACTTTGTGCTCCATCTTCAATTAAAGCGATATTTTTTTCTTTTAAGATGTTATTTAACATTCTTAAATCACTCATTTGTCCAAACATGCTTACTGCTATAACTGCTTTAGTTTTAGGGCTTATGGCTTTTTTTACAGCATTAAAATCAAGATTATAATTTGATAAATCAATATCTATAAAAACAGGTTTAGCCCCTACTAAGCTAACCATTTCAGCTGTGGCTATAAAAGTAAAGCTAGGCACTATAACTTCATCATCTTTTCCAATATCTAAAGCTCTTAAAGCAAGATATAAAGCGCTTGTACCACTAGAACAAGTAATAGCGTGTTTAATATTTGCAAAATGGGCTAAATTTTGTTCTAATTCTTGTAGTTTTTCGCCCCCTATAAAAGAAGAACTTGATAAAACACTTTGTATTTGTTCATCGATTTCATCTTTATAGGCAAGATATTGAGCTTGAAGATTGATAAAATTCATAAAAAACCTTAGTGAAGATAAAATAAAATATTTATTGTATTTTAGTTTTACTTAATTTAAAGTAATTTTGGTATGATATATTTATAATAAAAATTCTATTAGGAAAACTTAAATGGATATACGAAAAGCTTATTTAGATTTTTTTGCATCAAAAGGACACGAAGTTACTCCTTCAAGTCCTTTAGTGCCCGATGATACAACTTTACTTTTTACTAATGCAGGCATGGTGCCTTTTAAAAATATTTTTACAGGTGAAATTCCTTGTCCAAATCCTCCACGCAAAACCAGTTGTCAAACTTGTATTAGAGCAGGGGGTAAACATAATGATTTAGATAATGTAGGATATACTGCGCGCCATCATACCTTTTTTGAAATGCTTGGGAATTTTAGTTTTGGTGACTATTTTAAAGAAGAGGCTATAGCTTATGCTTGGGAATTTGTTAGTGAGGTTTTAGAATTGCCTAAAGATAAACTCTATGTAACTGTGCATGAAAATGATAATGAAGCTTTTAAGTTGTGGCAAAAGCATATTTCAAAAGATAGAATTTATCAATTTGGCGATAAGGATAATTTCTGGCAAATGGGAGATACTGGTCCTTGTGGTCCTTGTAGTGAGATTTTTTATGATCAAGGTGCACAACATTTTCATGGCAATGAAGATTATATGGGTGGTGATGGAGATAGATTTTTAGAAATTTGGAACCTTGTTTTTATGCAGTATGAAAGGGATACTGATGGAAAGCTTAGTCCTTTGCCAAAACCAAGTATTGATACAGGTATGGGACTTGAAAGGGTTAGTGCGATTAAAGAAGGAAAGTTAAGCAATTTTGATAGTTCGCTTTTTATGCCTATTATCAATGAAATAGCAAGGCTTTGTAAACAAAGTTATGTTTATGAAAGCGGGGCTAGTTTTAGGGTTATAGCAGATCATATTAAATCAAGTGTGTTTTTACTTGCACAAGGTACAAGTTTTGATAAAGAAGGCAGGGGTTATGTTTTGCGTCGTATTTTGCGTCGTGCTTTAAGACATGGTTATTTGCTAGGATTTAAAGATCCTTTTATGTATAAACTTGTAGATGTAGTTTGTGAGCTTATGAGTAGACATTATACTTATCTTAATGAGAAAAAAGATTTTGTAAAAGAACAAATTCGCCTTGAAGAAGAAAGATTTTTAAATACTATAGAACATGGTATAGCAATTTTTAATGAAGAGCTTAAAAATACTCAAGGAATTTTTAGCGGAGAGGTGGCGTTTAAACTTTATGATACTTATGGTTTTCCGCTTGATTTGACTGCAGATATGCTAAAAGAAAAAAATCTTAAGGTAGATGAAGAACGTTTTGAGCTTTTAATGAATGAACAAAAAGTCCGTGCTAAAGCTTCTTGGAAAGGGAGCGGAGATAAGTTTGCTAGCGGGGATTTTAAAAATTTACTTGAGAAATTTGGAGAAAATGATTTTATAGGTTATGAAAATACACAATGTCAAAGTAAAATTTTAGCCCTTTTAGATGAAAATTTTAAAGAAGTTTCAAGTCTTAAAGATGCAGGTTGGGTTATGCTTGAGCAAACGCCTTTTTATGCTACAAGCGGAGGGCAAAGTGCTGATAGTGGTTTTATAGCTAATCGTGAAGTTTTGGATACGCAGAAATTTTTTGGTCTTAATCTTAGTTTTGTTAAAGCTGGAGAAGAACTTAAGCTTAATGATAAGGTTTGTGCAAGAATTGATCAAGAAAAAAGAGAACAAATTGCGCGTCATCACTCAGCAACCCATCTTTTGCATCATGCTTTAAGAGAAATTTTAGGAGCTCATGTTAGCCAGGCTGGATCTTTGGTTGAAAGCAATAAATTGCGATTTGACTTTACTCATTATAAGGCTTTAGATAAAGAAGAAATAGCAAAGATTGAAAAAAGAGTTAATGAGATGATTATAGATTCAAAAGAAGCTATTTTAGAATATATGTCTTTAGAGGATGCTAAAAAAAGCGGTGCTATTGCTTTATTTAATGAAAAATATCAAGATAATGTACGCGTTTTAAGTTTGGGTGAGAGTAAGGAGCTTTGCGGAGGAACTCATGTAAAAAATACTGCTCAAATAGGAAGTTTTTATATCATTAAAGAAAGTGGTGTAAGTGCTGGAGTTAGGCGTATAGAAGCTGTTGTTTCTAAGGCGGCTTTACAATTTGTCAAAACTCAGTTTGAAGAACTTGCTAAAGTCAAAGATGAATTAAAAAATAATGATATTTTAAGTGCTATTAAAAAGCTTAAAAATGAAATTTTAAATTTAAAAAATGAACTTAAAAATTCTAGTAAATTAGAGCTTGATTCGTGCAGTATTAAAGGGGTTGAAATTTGTGTAAAGCGTGTAGATACAGGTGATATTAAAGCTATGATCGATCAATTTAAAAATCAATTTAGCAAAGCAGTTATTTTGCTTATACAAGTTAAAGATGGAAAAATTACTCTTGCTGCTGGAGTAAAAAATGCTCCTGTAAAAGCAGGAATTTTAGTTAAAGAAATTGCACAAATTTTAGGTGGAAAAGGTGGTGGACGTGATGATTTTGCAAGTGCTGGTGGTAAGGATCTTAGTAAAATTGATGAGGCTTTAAAGCAAAGTTTAGAATTTATAAAAAAAGAACTTTAATGCTTATACTTGCTTCAAGTTCTATATCAAGGGTGCGTTTGCTTGAACAAGCAAAGATTGATTTTAAGCAATTAAAATTAGATTATCAAGAAAATTTAGAAAAAAATGTTACACCTGCTTTTTATGTTCAAAATATAGTGCTTCAAAAAGAAAAACAGTTTTTACAGCTTTTAAAAAAGGATTTTCAAGATTGCAATCTACTTTTTGCTGATAGTATAGTTTGTGCGGGTGAGAAAATTTTAACTAAGGCTCAAAGTAAAAAAGAAGCTTATGAGATGCTTGCTTTACAAGATGGTAAAAGTGCAAGTGTTTTATCTGCTTTTTTACTCATAAAACCACAACAAAGGGTATTTTCTCTTTCAAAAACTAGTTTTTATTTTAGAAATTTTGATAAAAATGCTTTAAAAAATTACGTAGAAAGTGATCTTTACAAGGGTAAGGCAGGTTGCATGATGTGTGAAGGTTTTCATCGTGATTTTATCATAAAGCAAATAGGGAATTTAAGCACTGCTTTAGGGCTTGATACACAAACTTTAAAGGCCTATTTATGAAAATTTTAAAATATATTTTTTCATTTTTCATTTTTTTATTTATAAGTGGATTGGTTTATATTGCTTGTCTTTTCACAGAGGTTGATACCCAAGGTTATACTTTTAAAGAGTATAAACCTCCTCTTACAAGTCAGATTTATGATAAAAATGGTAGACTTGTAGCTAATATTTTTGAACAGCATCGTTTTTATGCTACTTATGAGGAATTACCACCCCGACTTATAGAAGCTTTAGTGGCTATAGAAGATACTAGTTTTTTTGAACACAATGGAGTAAATATCGATGCGATTTTTAGAGCGGCTATAAAGATTATAAAAAGCGGGGGAAAAACTGTTGAAGGAGCTTCTACTCTTACTCAACAATTCATTAAAAATACAGAATTGAGTTCTGAAAGAACCATAACACGTAAAATTCGTGAAGTATTGCTTGCTTATAAAATGGAAACTCTTTTAAGTAAAGAACAAATTTTAGAAAGATATTTAAATTTTATCTTTTTTGGGCACGGATATTATGGTGTTAAAACTGCAGCACAGGGATATTTTCATAAAAATTTAAATGAATTAAGTCTTAAAGAGATTGCTATGTTAGTAGGCATGCCAAAAGCGCCTAGCAGTTATGATCCTACTAAGCATCTTGATCTTTCTATTTCAAGGGCAAATAATGTTATTTTAAGAATGTATAATATAGGCTGGATTTCTAAAGCAGAATATGATAAAGCCATTAAAGAAATTCCAAAAGTTTATGATGAAACTCTTAGTCAAAATGCTGCTCCTTATGTTGTAGATGAAGTTATAAGACAACTTGGTTTAAATATTAAAAATCTTAAAACAGGTGGATATAAGATCATTTTAAACATAGATTTAGATGTTCAAGAATTAGCACAAAATGCTTTAAAATTTGGCTATGATGAGATTGTTAAACGTGATAAGGATGCAAATTTAAGTACTTTAAATGGAGCTATGGTAGTAGTTAATCATCAAAATGGAGATGTTTTGGCCTTAGTTGGAGGGGTGGATTATGATAAAAGCAATTATAATCGTGCCACTCAAAGTATGCGTCAG